>JAFNUH010000096.1 GCA_017384185.1 Alistipes sp. | reverse complement strand
TCACTCTCTGGGTAGAGGTTGCGAATGCTGTCAGCTATATAATTTATGATTTCTGCACGTGAGCCCCTCATCTATGCTCGCAGTTTTAGCTCAGCCAAGGCGATAGCAATGGCGGATTCTACTACAACGGCGGCACGCAGAGCGATACATACATCGTGACGACCCTTGATTACCAAAGGCTCCACTGCACCCGTTTCAAAATTGAAAGTCTGCTGCTCGCTCGATATTGATGCTGTGGGTTTTATGGCTGCTCGGACTACTATGTCGTTGCCGTTGGTGATGCCGCCAACAATTCCTCCTGCGTGGTTAGTTGCAGTCTTGCCATCGGCTGATATTATACAGTCGTTGTTCTGTGAGCCACGCTTACGAGCTGCCTCAAAGCCCGCACCAAACTCAATGCCCTTAACAGCTGGCACTGAGAATAGCAGATGTGCTATAAGGCTCTCTGCCGAGTCAAAAAATGGCTCTCCAAGACCCACGCCAATACCCTTTACGCAGCACTCTACAACACCACCTACGGAGTCTTGCGCCATACGAGCCTGTTCGATAATCTCCGCAAAGCGCTCTTTATTGCGCTCGCCACCAATCTCTATAATATCGGTTGAGAACTCAACCGCCTGACCCAAAATCTTCTTTGCCACAACACCAGCAGCCACCAATCCGAGGGTTATGCGTCCCGAGAAGTGACCACCACCACGTGGGTCGTTGTAGCCTTGCCACTTCTGCTGTGCCACCCAGTCGGCGTGCGAAGGACGGGGATGCGAGATAAGGTTTTTATAGTCGCCCGAGCGGGTATTCTCGTTCAGGAACTCGATGGTAAGAGGAGAACCCGTAGTATAACCCTCGTAAATACCCGAAACAATGTGAGGTATGTCGCTCTCCTTGCGAGGTGTGGTGCCTGCTGCTCCTGCACGACGACGCTCGAGGTCGGCCGTGAAATCCTCCTCAGACAAGGCTATGCCGGCAGGTACGCCGTCAATGCTCACACCCACCTGCTTGCCGTGTGACTCGCCCCAGATGGTTACTCGAAATATATCTCCCCAAGAGTTCATTATCGTAAAATTATAGATTCCAAATCCTCAAAGAATGTGGGATAGCTCTTCTCCACACACTCGGCATTCTCGATTTTTATCTCACCCGTTGAGCGTAGCGCCGTAACTGCCAACGACATTGCTATGCGGTGGTCGTCGTGGCTAAAGGTCTGGGCGGGGTGAATCTTGCCGCCTCGGATTTTCATTATGTTATCTTCGCTAATATCTACCTCGATGCCTAACTTCTCATACTCCTGACGTATTGTCTCTGCACGGTCACTCTCCTTGTGGCGCAGACGCTCCGTGCCGATGATTACGCTCTCGCCCTCGGCTGCTGCGGCAAGTGCTGCCAAAGCGGGGAAGAGGTCGGGAGAGTTTGTAGCATCGAACTCGAAGGCTCTTAGCGGGCGCTTTGATACAGTTACACTATCCTGCTCGATGATAATGCCAGCACCTGCACGCTCCAGTGCGTGGCAGATAGCCGTGTCGGCTTGCTTCGAGAGGGTGGAGATATTCTTTACCGTCACCTCGCCTGCAATAGCTCCCGCAACGAGCATAGTCGATGCACCACTCCAGTCGCCCTCAATGGCGAGGTCTGTCGGAGTGTATTGCTGACCACCCTTAATGAAGAATTCAGAGTAGTCGCCCTCGTTGTGCATTATCTCAATACCGAAGCGGCGTGCCGTGTCGATAGTCATATCAATATATGGTGTCGAGACGGGAGAATCGACGTGAAGCGTAGTATCCTCCTCGGCAAGTGGCAAAGCCAGCAACAGACCCGTGATAAACTGAGATGAGATGCTGCCATCTACGCAAATCTCCCCGCCGTGAATAGGACCCTGCACCTCGATAGGGAGAAATCCTCCGCCGTCACGCACCGTCACGCCTAACTGACGCAGTGGGTCAACCATCATCGTCATCGGGCGGTAGAGCAATGTACCCTCACCCTGGACAGTGATAGGTGTGCGGTTAAGCGATGCAATGGGGGTGAAAAGGCGTGTTGCAAGACCCGATTCGCCTACGTAGAGCGTGTTAGAGAGGGGATTTAATCCGCCCTCGATAGCTATTGTACTCTCGTCTAAATACTCGACCTTTGCGCCGAGTGCTTCGATACACTTTAGTGCCGAGCGGGTATCCTTACAAAATTCGATATTGCGCAAAACGGTACGCCCCTTAGCAAGTAGTGCGAGGGCGATAGCACGCTGTGCATAACTTTTTGAGCTTGGAGGAGTTATTGTGCCTTTGACGCTCCCCAAACTGACATATTTATCCATATAGGTTATTGTTGGTTCTCTTCTTCGTGCTTGTTTTCTGCGGCTGCCTCTGCTGCGCTCTTTGCCGCCTCCGCAGCCTTCTGCTCAGCCTCTATGCGCTCCATTGTGGCGCTCTTACGACCACGCAACTGGAAGTTCTTACCCAGATATACTTTACGCACCATCTCGTCATTTGCCAAATCCTCGGCTGTACCTGTCTTAAGAATCTTACCCTCGTAGAGTAGGTATGTGCGGTCGGTAATTTCGAGCGTCTCGTCAACGTTGTGGTCGGTGATAATCACACCGATATTCTTCTGCTTAAGCGTTGCTACGATGCTCTGAATATCCTCCACAGCGATGGGGTCAACACCCGCAAAGGGCTCATCCAAAAGGATAAATGAGGGGTTGATGGCAACAGCTCGTGCAATCTCCGTGCGACGACGCTCACCACCCGAGAGCTGGATACCCAAACTCTTGCGCACCTTCTGCAGACGGAACTCCTCGATGAGTGCCTCCACACGCTCACGCTGGTACTCCTTACTATAATTAGTCATCTCCAGCACGGCACGGATATTGTCCTCGACACTCAGGCGGCGGAATACCGAAGCCTCCTGCGCCAAGTAACCCACACCCATCTGCGCACGGCGATATACGGGCATATCGGTAAGTTCGCTCACTACACCCTCGTCGTTCTCCAAGAAGATTTGACCCTCGTTAGGTTTGATGAGTCCTACTATCATATAAAAGGTAGTGGTCTTACCAGCACCGTTAGGTCCCAGCAGACCTACAATCTCGCCCTGCTTAACATCGATGGTTACGTGGTTAACCACCGTGCGTGACTTATATTTTTTGACCAGCTCGCTTGTGAATAGTCGCATAATCGTTGAAATTTTTCACAAAGTTATTATTTTTTCCAAAAAAAGTTTTATCTTTGAATAGGAATTTAATTTTTACACCATTTTGTAATAACATCGAGATCTACTTTTACGATGGAACAGGAACAGAGTATATTGCAAGAAAAATTGAAGGAGTACTTCGGATTTACCTCATTTAAGGGTAATCAGGAGGCCGTAATTCGCAACTTACTTTCGGGGCGTGATACCTTTGTATTAATGCCGACTGGTGGCGGAAAATCGTTGTGCTACCAGTTGCCTGCGCTTATTATGGATGGTGTGGCGATTATTATCTCGCCACTTATCGCCCTGATGAAGAATCAGGTCGATGCTATGCGTACGTTCTCAACAGAGTCGGGAATTGCGCACTTCTTGAACTCGTCACTCAACAAGACAGCCATTAATCAGGTTCGCAACGATGTGCTTGCGGGCAAGACAAAACTTTTGTACTTCGCTCCCGAGTCACTCACCAAGGAGGATAATGTTGCTTTCCTGCGCAAGATAAAGATTTCGTTCTACGCCATTGACGAGGCACATTGTATCTCGGAGTGGGGTCACGACTTCCGTCCTGAGTATCGTCGTATCCGACCTATCATTAACGATATTGGTCAGGCTCCGCTTATCGCACTTACGGCTACGGCTACGCCTAAGGTGCAGATGGATATTCAGAAGAACTTAGGTATGTCGGATGCGGCAGTATTTAAGTCGTCGTTCAACCGTTCAAACCTCTTCTACGAGATTCGCCCCAAGCATAATGCCGAGCGAGATATTATCCGCTTTATCAAGCAGAAGCCAGGCAAGAGTGGTATCATCTACTGCCTAAGCCGCAAGAAGGTGGAGGAGTTGGCTGAGCTGTTGATGGCAAATGGTATCAAGGCTCTGGCATACCACGCAGGTATGGATGCGCAGACACGTGCCAATAATCAGGATGACTTCCTGATGGAGCGTGTGGATGTGATTGTGGCAACTATCGCTTTTGGTATGGGTATCGATAAGCCAGATGTGCGATATGTTATCCACTACGATATTCCAAAGTCGTTGGAGGGATATTATCAGGAGACAGGTCGTGCCGGACGTGATGGCGGTGAGGGCCACTGCTTGACATTCTATAGTTATAAAGATATACAGAAGCTCGAGAAGTTTATGCAGGGTAAGCCCGTCGCCGAGCAGGAGATTGGAAAACTTCTGTTGCTTGAGACCGTATCGTATGCCGAGAGTTCTATGTGCCGCCGTAAGACGCTGCTTCACTACTT
>JAFNUH010000095.1 GCA_017384185.1 Alistipes sp. | reverse complement strand
CTGAGGAGGTCGGCGGAAAGATTGCAGATGCCATTATCGACTACCTCGCCGATGAGCAGAATCGCACCATTATTGAGCGACTGCGCAAGGCTGGATTACAGTTCGAGGCTGAGCAGAAGAGTACGCTCTCGGAGTCGTTGGCGGGACTTAGCTTCGTTATCTCAGGCACATTTGCCGACCACTCTCGTGACGAGCTCAAGGCGATGATTGAAGCACACGGAGGAAAAAATCTCGCTGCCGTTTCGTCAAACACCTCGTACCTGCTGGCAGGCGACAAGATAGGTCCTTCAAAGTTGCAAAAGGCAAATAAATTGGGCGTAAAGATTATCTCCGAGCAGGAGTTTATGGCGATGATTGGTGGCGATAGTTCTAACAACGAAACCATTCCAGAACAACCCGCCGAGGAGACAAAAGCAGAGCCCACACCCATTCAAGGCTCACTATTTTAACTAAAAACAAAAGAACTGAATAGATATGAAACGACACAGACTTAGCGGCGTAGGAGCTGCTATCATAACACCCTTTAAGAGCGACTTCTCAATTGATTGGGACGCTTTGGCTCATATGATTGACTATGTGATTGAGGGTGGCACAAACTATATCGTGGCACTCGGAACAACAGCCGAGACCCCCACACTCTCTCCCGAGGAGAAGAACGAGATTATCCGCTTCACACGTGAGCATATTGCCGGACGTGTACCTTTGGTAGTGGGTGCAGGAGGAAACGACACAGCAAAGGTTATTCGCCAGATTAACGAGATGGATTTGGAGGGTGTTGAGGCTCTGCTGAGCGTTACCCCCTACTATAACAAGCCCTCGCAGGAGGGTCTTTATCGCCACTTCAAGGCTGTAGCCGAGGCATCACCCCGCCCCATTATCCTCTACAACGTGCCAGGACGTACGGGTGTCAATATGACCGCTGAGACAACCTGCCGATTGGCAAACGACGTGGAGAATATCATCGCCGTAAAGGAGGCTTCGGGCAAGATTGACCAGATTGACCAGATTATAAAGAATCGTCCCAAGGGATTCCTCGTGTTGTCGGGCGATGACGGTATGACCGTAGATGTTATGCGCAAGGGTGGAGACGGTGTAATTTCGGTTGCCGTGGATGCCTTCCCCAAGCGATTCTCGCACGTGGTATATCTCGCAAGCCAGGGTCTTTTCGACCGTGCCGAGGAGGCTTATGCACCGCTTCACGAGGCTGTATGCGCACTCTTTGAGCAGGGTAACCCCACGGGTGTAAAGGCTGCGCTTAGCATTATGGGGCACATCGACAACGTTTTGCGTTTGCCGCTTGTTCCTGCTACGGATTTATTGATGAAGAAGTTAGAAAGATTGATTCGTGAATACGAATTGTGCTAATTAATCGTTTTACAAATAAAAAAACTTTATGAAACGATTTATAATTGCGCTAATGCTGCTACTCCCCACCTTTGGCTGGGCGCAGATTCCCGACGAGGAGGATGTTTTGCAGAAGATTATGGATGGCTCGTCGCCCTACTACTATGCCAACCTGATGATGCGGTATAACAACCTCGAGGAGCTAACAGCCGAGGAGTATCACTATTTATATTATGGCTACGCCTACCACGAGAACTACAAGCCTACGGCAACAAACACTGCCGTAGAGGATTTGTATGCATCGATGATTGGTCTAAATCCCGACAATCCCGACCAGCGACAGGTAGAGTATATCATTTCTGTCTGCAACGAGGCTATGCTCACTGACCCGTTTAGTCCCACGACACTCAATATGTTGGTATTTGCCCACGGAGTACGTGGTGACAAGGCTAAGGAGGAGGCGTATCATCGCCATATGCAGGGTGTTTTGAACACCATTATGACCTCGGGTGATGGTCGCTCGGAGAAGTACCCGATGCATATTATTATGTTCTCGCACGCCGTGGATGTAGTTGCCTCGATGGGTATAGATGCCAAGCGTGCCGAGATTATCAGCCGCAATGTGGAGTACATCCCTCTAGTTGAGCCTCGCAAGGTGCCCGATGGTAAAATCAAAGGATTCTACTTCGATTACAGCCGCATATATCGCAACAAACCCGACGAGGTTACCTTCAAAAAGAAGCGTACTTGGCAGTTCAATAACCTCGGAGTAAAAGAGTATAAATAAAGGAAGATGAAATCACTCATAAGAAATATCGCTCTTCTTGCCATCGCCTGCGTGATGATTGTAGGGTGTAAAAAGGATACACCCGAGGACAACACCCCTCCGCAGACAATAATTGTCTATATGGCGGGAGTGAATCTGAGTAGTTATTACAACACCAATCGTAGTGCAATAAAGTCTGCACTGAATTTTAATATTCAGGGAAAAAGTCGTGTTGTGATATTCCAGCAGACGTCAAAGACAAGTGCCGAACTTGTTGAGATGCAGTTCGTAGAGAACGTATGCCAAGAGAAGGTATTAACCACATACGATCTGCCATCACAAATGACAGCAAATGAGCTGGGATATATTTTCTCGGACATTGTTGCTCGCACGCCCTCAAAATCACACTCTTTGATTATTGGCGCACACGGCTTGGGATGGATACCTGTCGGCGCTAAACCAGAGAGTAGCGCCGCATATCTCGGCAAGGGTAAGCACATCGATATGCTTACACACGAGGAGCTATGGGAGCCGAAAGGCGATATTGTAACACGATACTTGGGAGAGGATAGCAATCCCCAAAACCGATTCGACACAACCGACCTCGCAGAGGCACTCACCTCGACGGGTATCAAGTTGGAATATATCCTGTTCGATGCCTGCTTTATGGCAAATGTGGAGTCGTTGTATGACCTGCGCAATAACGCAAAATATATTATTGGCTCACCTTGTGAGATTATGGGCACAGGATTTCCGTACGCTAATATTATGTCATTACTATTGCAGAATCAGGGCACATCGTATGACTTGGATGGTGTCTGCCGCCGTTTCAACGAGGATTATGCTGCAAACCCAGGATATTCTGGCACCGTAGCACTAATCGACTGCTCACAGTTAGATGGCTTGGCTCTGGCTATGAAGCGTGTAAATAGTGCCAATAAGAAAGATTATATTACTAATAATATTCAATTTTACGAAGGTCAGACACCTCACATATTCTTTGATTTAGGCGATTATGTCGATAAGATGTGTGCTGACGAAGAGGTAAAAAGAGCCTTCAACGAACAACTTAACCGCACAGTACTAAGCAAATACACCCTTGATTATTTCCTATCGATGTACGGCAATTCGGGTAAGTATAGGGTTAATAACTTCACCGGAATGAGCACCTCTGCACCATCATCGTTATATCGCTCTGCATATGAGCAAACGGCGTGGTACAAGGCTACGCACTAAAACAAAAAAAGAGGCTAATGCCTCTTTTTTTTTATCTAAACTTGTGAGTGTCCTGAAATTTCTTTGATGAGAAATTTTAGGCTTGCAAAAAAAATCAAAATACCATCTAAAAAGTGACTTTAAAGCGAGGAAATTTTAGGCATACAAAAACCGAGAGTCCACAGCTTACTTGGCGTAAATGAGGAACTCTCGGTTAAGTATAACGTGAAATTTACCGTTTAAAATCGCTTTTTATTCAT
>JAFNUH010000094.1 GCA_017384185.1 Alistipes sp. | reverse complement strand
GTTATCACTGTTGAGGAGGCTAAGGGTACAGAGACTCACGTTGACGTGGTTGAGGGTATGCAGTTCGACCGCGGTTACATCTCTCCCTACTTTATGACCGACACAGAGAAGATGGCTGCCGAGTTGGAGAAGCCTATGATTCTTATCACCGACAAGAAGATCTCTACAATGAAGGAGATTATGGGCGTTCTGGAGCCCGTAGCTCAGAACAACCGTTCGTTGCTTATCATCGCAGAGGATGTTGACGGCGAGGCTTTGTCTGCATTGGTAGTAAACAAGTTGCGCGGTACATTGAAGGTGGCTGCTTGCAAGGCTCCCGGCTTCGGTGACCGTCGTAAGGATATGTTGGAGGATATCGCAATCCTCACAGGCGGTACAGTTATCTCTACCGACAAGGGTATGAAGTTGGAGGACGCAACTGTTGAGTTGCTCGGTTCAGCTGAGAAGGTTACTATGAACAAGGAGACTACAACTATCGTTGACGGTGCTGGCGAGAAGGCTGCTATCGCTGCTCGTATCGCTCAGATTCGTGCTGCATTGGAGAACGCTAAGTCTGACTACGACCGTGAGAAGTTGCAGGAGCGTTTGGCTAAGCTCTCAGGCGGTGTTGCAGTATTGTTCGTAGGTGCTGCTACCGAGGTTGAGATGAAGGAGAAGAAGGACCGTGTAGATGACGCCTTGGCTGCAACACGTGCTGCCGTAGAGGAGGGTATCGTACCGGGCGGTGGTGTGGCATATATCCGTGCCGTAGCTGCTTTGGAGGGTCTCAAGGGCGAGAACGAGGACCAGACAACAGGTATCCAGATTGTTAAGCGTGCTATCGAGGAGCCTTTGCGCCAGATTGTTGCTAACGCAGGTGGCGAGGGTTCAGTAGTTGTGAACAAGGTTAAGGAGAGCGAGGGTAATATGGGTTACAACGCTCGTGATGACCGCTACGAGGATATGCTCGCTGCTGGTATCATCGACCCCACAAAGGTATCACGTGTAGCTTTGGAGAACGCTGCTTCAATCGCATCAATGTTCCTCACAACTGAGTGCGTTTTGACTGACAAGAAGGTTGATGCTCCCGCAATGCCTGCTATGCCCCACCAGGGCGGCGGTATGGGCGGTATGATGTAATCGACTGAAATCGCATAGATAAAAGTGCGCTACCATCGGGTGGCGCACTTTTTTTATAGAGAAAAATTTGAGAAACAACCTATTTTCATTAAATTTGTCTATATCAATAAAAACTACATCCGATGAAATCGTCTCTTAGAATTACTCTTGCAATAATTATTGCACTATTTACAATAGCTCCCACCAACGTCGAGGCAAAGACAAAGAAGCTGAAGGCACTTATTGTATCGGGGCAGAACAACCATAATTGGCAGGTGAGCCACCGTGTCCTTCGCCTTATCCTCGACCAGTCGGGACTCTTCGAGTGCGATATTATGCTAACAGAGCCTGCGGGTGGTGATATGAGTGGCTTCACACCCGATTTTGAGGAGTACGATGTCGTGGTGCTGGATTACAATGGCGACCGCTGGCCGAAGCAGACCGACGAGGCGTTTGTAAAGTATGTCAAGCGTGGCGGTGGCGTAGTTGTATATCACGCAGCCGACAACGCTTTCGCTGAGTGGGAGGAGTTTAACAAGATTATTGCCTTAGGTGGCTGGGAGGGTCGTAACGAGAAGTCGGGACCCTACTACTATCTGATAAATGGTATAGGCGTATTGGATAATGGTCCTGGTGCTGGTGGCTCGCACGGTCAGCAGCGAGAGTATCCTATGCACTGCCGCAACGAGAAGCACCCCATCACTAAGGGGCTGCCTAATAATTGGGTACACGGGCGTGACGAGATGTATGACCGTATGCGAGGTCCTGCAAACATAAAGGATTTGCTCTACTCGGGCTATGCCGACGAGAAGACGGGTGGCTCGGGACGTGAGGAGCCGTTGGTTTTTACCGTTGATTATGGCAAGGCTCGCATCTTCCACCTTATGCTCGGTCACTGCGGACCGACATTGGACAACAACCCCGCTATGCAGTGTACGGGTTTTCAGGTGCTGTTGCTTCGTGGCGCAGAGTGGGCTGCAACGGGCAAAGTAAAGCAGGCTGTTCCTGCCGACTTCCCTACGGACAAACGCCCATCGTTCCGTCCCGCCTACAAAGCACCATACGATGCTGAGAGGTAATTATCTGCGAAATCGGCTCTTTAATTGTTGCTTGAATTTGTGACGTATTGTATCTATAAAACGCATACTCACACAGCGCATTTGCACCATTTCGCAGTCTATATTCATCGCTGCGGCATAACGCTCAAGGATATACATCAGTACTGCTGGCTTACAGTTGAAGTGACGTAGATTCGCAAGACGTTGGCGCTCCGTCAGCTTTGGATAAAAACTCATACGATTTATATCAATCAGCTGAAAATCGTACTTTCCGCTACCACAATCACGGTATAATATATTCAATATATTAAGGTCGTGATGCAATACTCCTTTATCGTGTATGCGCAGTATGAAGTCTGTTAACGCATCGAGCAATGGCTCAATTTGCTCATCGGGATACCTATCAAGAAGTTCCTTTATATCATTATACTCCGAATAGGCATACACATAAAAACTCTGCGTTAAAAAGCCGTAACGCCGCACATCAATAGCAGCAATAGGTTCAGGCGTAGAGATTCCTAACCTATTTAGACGAAATGCGTGGTAATAGGCTCTCACAGACTTACTTTGTCGTATAGTGCCATATAGCAATCTATTTAATAGGGATATTCGCCTAAAGCATTTTACCACAACCATTTGCCCATCTGCCAAGAATAGTCTGACCTCATTACGACCACTACGCAATATCTGCATACAGGTCATACTATCGAATTTCTCGGGTAACGAAATTACAAAATCGTGCAGGCTACAATATTTCGGATTTATAATATAACCCATCCTACAAGTTGTCGTTATTCTTATCCGACGGAGTATTCACTGCATCCTTAAACTCCCTAATGCCACGCCCCATACCACGCATCAACTCGGGTAGTTTCTTCCCGCCAAAAAGTAACAACAGAGCAAAAACTATTAAAATAATCTCGCTTGTGCCAATTCCCCCATTCATAAATAATTTCATAGCCTAATC
>JAFNUH010000093.1 GCA_017384185.1 Alistipes sp. | reverse complement strand
GTAAGTTGGGGATTAATAACCAACACCATAGTATAGGTAGCCTCGTGCTGAGCACCATTAGTAAGACTGAAAGTCTCCTTATTGCCCTCTTTCTTCACTGATTTGATGTAGAGCGTAGTTAAATATTCGGGGTTCTCTACATATTCGGGATCTGTAGGATCATCCGAATAGATCTTCTTAGCAGTGCGATCGATATACCAATAGGGATGGATAACTGTTGAACCATCTGAAATATCCTCAATATAGATTACCTGACAGTTGTGTTTAACTGCCTCCTGCGCCGAAGCAACAAAAGAGATGCCCACAAACAAAAGGGTCATTACTATAAACTTCTTCATAAATATAATATTTTAAGTTATTTATTATCTGTTCTGGTATAACAAATTTATAAATAATAATTCAAACGAGCAATAGTGTTCCACGTGGAACGTTACTCAACCACCACAGTCCAATTAAACTTATCCTCCGCACGCCCATACTGAATATCCTGCAAGCGATTATACAACGCCTGGCAAACGGGACCTACCTGCTCGCCATCGCCATAGGTAATCTTCTCCTCGGTATCAATATCGAAAACATAACCGATGGGGGAGATAACCGCCGCTGTACCGCAAGCACCTGCCTCCTCAAACGAAGCCAACTCCTCAACGGGCACGGGACGCTCCTCGACAACCAAACCTATATCCTCAGCCAGCGTACGCAAGCTCTTATTTGTAATTGACGGAAGAATTGAAGGCGACTTCGGCGTGATATATTTACCATCCTTAATACCAAAGAAGTTCGCTGCGCCGCACTCCTCAATATACTTATGCTCGGTAGCATCGAGATACATCACATTCGAGTAACCCATCTGGTGAGCCTTCTCGCCTGAGAAGATTGACGATGCGTAGTTACCACCCGCCTTGATGTCGCCTGTTCCACGTGGAGCAGCACGGTCCTGAACACGGTCGATAATCACCTTAATAGGCTTCATACCACCCTTGAAGTAGGGACCGACGGGCGAGCAGAATACAATCAACATAGCCTCGTGCGAAGCCTTAACACCCAAGCCAACCTTTGTACCAATCAGCACGGGACGCAAGTACAACGATGCGCCCGACTCGTAGGGGGGCACGTAGTCGATGTTGCGCTTCACAACCTCGTAGCACGCCTTAACGAACAACTCAACGGGCGGCACGGGCAGGCACAACTTACGAGCTGACGACGCCATACGCTCGCCATTAGCATCGGCACGGAACAGACGCACCTTGCCATCCACGCCACGAAAAGCCTTCAGACCCTCGAAGCACTCCAAGCCGTAGTGGAGGCAGGTTGTTGACATATGCATCTTGATATACTCGTCAGAAGTGAACTCCAACTCGCTCCAAGCGCCATCCTTATAATATGCACGTGCGTTAATATCTGTTGGCACGTAATCAAAACCAAGACTCTTCCAATCAATATTTTTCATAGCGTAATTCTCTTAAAAAATTATTCTTCCTCCTCAACCTGAAGGAAACCGTCAGCCGAGAGTGTAAAGCTAAATGTCTGTGTGCCGTACTTCTCGAAGAATGAGCTCATCTCCTTACCAGGGATAACGCCTGTCAGCGTCTCGCCGCCGGTGTCAGCTGTAACGTGTGTGTTGTCGCTGAAGTTACGAGTGATGGCGAAGTTGTAGTTTGCAGTGTACTCATACTTCTTGCTCTCCTCAATGACAGCTGTCTTCTTAGGCTTGAAGATATAGACAACATCGAACTTTGCGGGGCACTTGATGTTTGAGATAAAGAGCGAGTGCTTCGTTCCATCCGATGATGCAGTTGCCGTACCACTTGTAGTGGGTAGGGTAGTAGAGGGAATCACCTCAACCATATTTGCAAAATCGCCTACGAGGTTATACTCGAATGAGAGATGCGAGTTCTTGAAAGCGTAATCCTCCTTCTCGACTACGCCACCACTCTCCGAGCAAGAGGCGAAAGCCAAAGCAACAAATGCAAAAGCACTAAATATAAATTTTTTCATAATTTTTCCTTTCTCTTTTAATCTAACTCACTAATATACAATATATTAACCTACCATAGCACCGTTATTGGTCTTGTGCTCGGGTGCGAGCAACTCCAACTTACCCGACGCATCCTCAGCCATAAGAATCATACCCTGCGACATAATTCCCTTCAACTCACGGGGTGCGAGGTTTACTAGTACAAGCACCTGACGACCAACAAGCTCCTCACAAGAAAAGTGCTCGGCGATACCCGAAACGATGGTACGCTTGTCGATACCTGTGTCAACGGTAAGCTTCAACAACTTCTTGGTCTTTGCAACCTTCTCGGCAGCGAGGATTGTCGATACACGAATATCCATCTTCTGGAACTCGTCGAACGTACACTCCGCCTTCTGCTCCGTCACGTGCTCGGCAGCCGCTGCGGCGGCATTTGCAGCCTTAATATCGGCAAGACGCTTGAGCTGTGCCTCGATAACATCATCCTCAATCTTCTCGAACAACAACGTAGCATCGCCGATGGTGTGACCCTCAGCCAAGAGCGACATAGAGCCGAGGCTATCCCACGCAAACTTCTCGCAATTTAACATCTTGAGAATCTTTGCCGATGAGAAGGGCATAAAGGGCTCGATGGCGATGGTGATGTTGGCAGTAATCTGCAAAGCAATGTTCAATATTGTCTTAACTCGCTCAGCATCAGTCTTTACCACCTTCCAAGGCTCGGTGTCTGCCAAGTACTTGTTACCGATACGTGCGAAGTTCATAGCATCCTTCAACGCCTCACGGAAGCGGTAGTTCTCGATGTTTGACTCCAGCGAAGCCTTGATGCCAGACATCTCGGCGATGGTCTCCTTATCATAATCTGTAAGCTCACCGCAAGCGGGGATAACGCCACCGTAATACTTCTTTGTAAGCACCAAAGCACGGTTCACGAAGTTACCCAAGATAGCCACCAACTCGTTGTTGTTACGAGCCTGGAAATCCTTCCACGTAAAGTCGTTATCCTTAGTCTCGGGGGCATTTGCGCACAACACATAACGCAACACATCCTCCTTGCCGGGGAACTCATCCAAGTACTCGTGCAACCATACAGCCCAATTCTTCGATGTAGAGATCTTGTCACCCTCCAAGTTCAAGAACTCGTTTGCGGGTACGTTCTCAGGCAGGATATAGTCGCCGTGTGCCTTCAACATCGAGGGGAATACGATGCAGTGGAAGACGATATTATCTTTACCGATGAAGTGAACCATCTTAGTCTCCTCGTCCTTCCAATACTTCTCCCAGTCGGGTGTAAGGTCCTTAGTAGCAGATATATAGCCGATAGGCGCATCAAACCAAACGTAGAGCACCTTACCCTCCTCGCCCTCAACGGGCACGGGGATACCCCAATCCAGGTCACGGCTCACGGCACGGGGCTGCAAGCCTGTGTCGAGCCAAGACTTACACTGACCATATACGTTTGACTTCCACTCCTTGTGACCCTCCAAGATCCACTCACGAAGGAATCCGTCATACTGGTCCAGCGGCAGATACCAATGCTTTGTCTCCTTCTTGACGGGAACGGCACCTGAGAGCTTCGACTTAGGATTAATCAACTCGTCGGGAGAGAGTGTCGAGCCGCACTTCTCACACTGGTCGCCATAGGCACCCTCAGCCTGACAGCGGGGGCAGGTACCAACGATATAACGGTCGGCAAGGAACTGCTTAGCCTCCTCGTCGTAGAACTGCTCCGAGGTCTTCTCGATAAACTTACCCTCGTCATAGAGCTTCTTGAAGAAGTCCGATGCCGTAACACGGTGTGTGGGCGACGACGTACGAGAATAAATATCGAACGACATACCCAGACGTGCAAAGGCATCCTTTATAATTGCGTGATAGCGGTCCACAACATCCTGCGGGGTGATACCCTCCTTGCGAGCCTTGATTGTGATGGGCACGCCGTGCTCGTCACTACCGCACACCGAAATCACATCGTTACCACGCAGACGCTGGTAGCGAGCATAGATATCCGACGGCACATAAACACCCGCCAGGTGACCGATATGTACAGGTCCGTTGGCATAGGGCAGCGCCGATGTTATAAGATAACGCTTAAATTTTTTCTCAGACATAATTACAAATTTATATATTTATACTTTTATCTCTCTTGGTAGGTTAATTTGCTCCTCACGGAATACCCTGCGGCCTCCAGCCGCATTTACAAGTCTGACCCAACGCCGCCATTAAGGCGAGAGCAGAGTGCAGTTTACTCGCTATGCCGAGCCGAGGCGGTGAAAAGCCACGTATGTGGATTACCCCCATCCCCCGCCTCAGGCAGGGGCTTTGGTCGCCGACAAGCGGCTCCGTGTTCAGCTCCGTAAGTAGTATTATATACTATTATTTTATCACCTTTTTAAACACCATTCGATATATTTTACAACCATTACATCAGACATCGATAAGCACAATTTAATGCTACCCTCTGAGCCTACGGCACACAATATCGAACATACCACAAAAATACAATATTTTCACGCAAAATATTCTGTTTGACTCTATTTTTTTTAACTATTTTCTCGCTTTTTTCACCCTCACTACCTCTATTAAATATAAAGCCATTTTACCGCCTCAAAAACGCCAGCCAAAGACTCTATCCACTCATCCATTTTCAGCGCCCAAAACACAGCTAAAATAAACGAGAGAGGAAAGAAGTGAGAGCAACCGACGCAAACCGACGGCAGAGGGTGCTTACACACTTTTCCGAGGAGCGAAACAGGGTTAAAGAGATTTTTTTAAGTATTATGGGTATTATAAGAGTTATAAGTATTATACCACCAGCACCGGAAATATCCGTCGGCAAAATATAACACCTATAGCACCTATAACTCCTATAACACTTATAAATCTTCTCCCATTTAACTTTACACTTCTTATCACGTCATTGCCCGACACCGCAGGTGGCGAAGGCAATCCTCCAGTCAAACATTATCAAGCTCTCGACATCTCACTTTTCAACACTCAATTTATATTATTTTTTATTTAATATTTAATTTTAATTAAGAAATAGTAATAATAATATAGCTGTTGATAGTGTTTATAACTTTTTTTAATAATTTTTATCCACAGCAATCAACACTTTTCCAACACCGTAAATTCTCCTTTCTTTTATACTATTTTTCTTATTATTAATAATTTATCTTAAATTTTATATCTGTTTTAACAACTCATTAAAAACGCTTTTCAACATATCAACACCCAAAAATTATCATCATTTCTTTTCCACAAAGAGTCGATAAGGAGTAAATAAATTTTTATAAAAAATTGCATAAAAATTTTGGTATTCTCAACCCCTTGTCGTTTTTAGCGAGTTACAATTTTAACGGTTTTTCGCCGAAAATATTTTTTAATAGTTTTCATCATTTTACCCACACTTTTTCCACACTCTTTTGACCACTTATTAACACCATTTTCGGGGTTTTCATCAGTGTTTATATAGGGAAATGGTTATAGGTTTTATAAGAATTATAAGTGTTATAAGTATTATAGGTGTTATAGGAATTATATTTTACCTTCGGATATTTCCGTTGCTGGTGGTATAACACTTATAGCACCTATAACACCCATAACACCTATTCCCTAAATAAAAAAAGGTCACCCCGCAAGGTGACCTCTCCTATTAACATTTAAATTTTATAACATGAAAAACTTATTTCACAACCTCTGCTACAATCTTCTCAGCGATGGCTCGGTAGTAACGCTCCACCTCCTGGTCTGTGGCAACCGTCGGCGTACCGCACTCGCCACCCTCCATAATAGATTGAATCAATGGAATATCTCCCAAGAAAGGTACTCCCGCCTGCTCAGCGTAGGCACGTGCACCACCCTGACCGAAAATGTAGTATTTGTTGTTTGGTAGTTCCTTGGGTGTAAACCACGCCATATTCTCCACAACGCCC
>JAFNUH010000092.1 GCA_017384185.1 Alistipes sp. | reverse complement strand
GATTATTCTGTTCCGTTCTCATAGTTTTACATATTAATGTTAAATAAAATTCTGTTTTTGTAACTCTTTGCGTAGATGCTCGATGCCGTAGCGGTAACGGGACTTGACGGTCGGTAGTGGCTCGTCCAAAATCTCGGCTATCTCGGTAAATGTACACTCGCCGTGCAGGTGTAGTCGAATAACCTCGCTCTGATTGTCGGGTAGTGCCGCCAGCAGACGTGCAATGAGTGCTTGCTCCTGCTCAAAATCGGCAGGCGTGATATCCTCGGCGTGCAAATCCCTAAGCGATGTAACATCCACGAACTCTATTCGACGGCGGTTGCGTAGTAGCTGCGTACAGCTGTTCGACAATGCTCGGTAGAGATAACAACGCACGTTGTGCACCTCACCTAACCCCTGCCGATGGAGTTTGAGATATAGCTCCTGAATCACATCCTGAGCCGCCTCTCGCTCTCCCAAGCGGTAGCAGGCGTAACGATAGAGCGATTGTAGCTCCTCGGTGAAGACCGCCTCGACCTGCGCAAAAGAGTCATCGTTAGTAGGTTTCTTTAAGTTCATACTTTAGTTCTGTTTTCGTCTGTCGTGAAAATGCATTTTCAAATATAAGACGCAAAATGGCGAAAAAGGATTTAACGCCACGGAAATTTTATTTAATTTTCTTTTTGTTGTATTGTGATTGTCGGATTTTTCGTAACTTTGTCTTACAGTCTTTGTCCGATTGACCGAAAACGAAAAATGCGGTAGTAGCTCAGTTGGTAGAGCATCGGCTTCCCAAGCCGAGGGTCACGGGTTCGAGTCCCGCTTACCGCTCTAATAATGCAAATAGTCCCGACGTAAGTGCGGGACTATTTGTTTTATTAATAGTTGATTAAGGGTCTCAGCCCGTGACCCTCATCTCCCCTTTCAGGGGTTGGGGGTGTCAATATAAGTCACGGAATGCTCGTGCTTGCACGAGTTTCGAGTCCCGCTTGCTGCTGCCCGAGGACTCTAATTGTCGAATGTTTGTAAATTTGACGAAATAATTGTAAATTTGACATATATAATTTCTGGCGCTTGCGGTGTCGAGTGTCATATAAACTCTTAAAACTTAGCCGACAATGAAACACCTATTTTCATTTATTTGTACGATGTTGTGTGTGGGAAATCTGTGCGCACAGCAGGTGACAACGTTCGAGATGCGTCATTTTAATGAGGATGTAAAGGCTAATGGTGTGACCGATTTTCACGGTGAGACCGAGGTCTTTAATACCGAGCAGAGAGTTGTTGCGTTGAACAAATATGCCGATTATGCCTCGAAGTTTTGGGGCGATGCGCAACTCAATAAGCCGCTTTTTAGTGATGATGATGTGCGGGCAAGGGTAGCTCAAATCAAACCGCAGCCTACAACATCTGTTCGCCGCACCATCTCGCTCGATGAGTGGCGTGCATACGGCTATAAGGGAGATAAGGTGCAGCTTCAAGAGCAGAAGTGGCAGGCGTGGAGTGCTAATGGGGTACGTATTGCAGATGGCGCCTTGTTGCTCGACGGTCATTCGGCTAAGCTTGCAATAGAGCCTATCGATTGGCGTTTTAGAATCAAATGTACATTGCGTGAGGCGCCCGAAAACCTTGTTGTTACGTTAAACGGCGAGGGTGACCAGAAGATTAATATCTTGTTGTCGGCGAGCCAGATCAAGGCTGCAGAGGGTGGAAAAACATATCAGCAGAAGAGTAGTGAGATTGACTATTTTGAGATTTATGGCGATATAGAGAATCGTCGTCTGTTTGTCTCTTCAGTAGATAAGACAATCTTGGAATTTCCTGTAAGCGAGGCGTTTGGCAATAAGGTGGCATCGTTCTCACTTTCGGCTGAGGATGGTCGTGCGGCGATTGATAAATTCTCGTTTTACAGCTTTGTTCGTAATCCCGAGAATCCCCGTATGCCATATATAACTAAGCTCCATTTTGATGAGGATTTCAATGCAATACCTTCGATGAATGGTTGGTACGATGCCGCATATGATGACTCGCAGTGGGAGCTTGTTAAACTGCCCTCAGTGCACGGCGGACAGAGCGTAGCCGACGAGAGTTACTATCTGCGAACAAAGGTGCGTGTTGGCGAGTTTAAGTATGCCGAGCTTCAGATGGAGGCGCTTGACCCTGCGGGCGAGGTGTGGATAAATGGTGTGCCGGCGGCGGTCGTGAAGGGGCGTGAGCCTAAGTGTATAGAGGTGGGGGAGTATCTTATCCCCAATCAGGAGAATATCATAGCCGTACGTGTAAAGCCATACTATGCAAAGCTGCCGATGCAACACACGCCTTCAGACAGATATATCGGCTGGTTCTTGGGTCGTACGAAGTTGGTTCTAACGGAGCATCAGTCGCATATCACCGAGGGCTTGGTCCATACAACCTTGCTTACTGATAGCGAGGCAGTGCAGTCGCACAAGATTGATATTCGCAACGAGGATGTCTTTATGAAGCGAGCGCAGTTGGAGGTGAACTACTATCCGTGGTTCCCCGAGGAGGGAGAGTGTGTCGCTACGGCATCACGTGAGGTGCTGATTCGTCCCAATGTCAATAATTCGTTTAATATTGATGTGCGGTTGAACTCGCCCAATGTGTGGTCACCCCGCAAGCCACAACTTTATAGGGTAGAGGTTCTCCTCAAGGATGAGGAGGGTAAGCCTATTGACGATTACGTCACAACTACGGGTGTGCGTACAATCGAGCAGCGAGAGGGACTACTCTATATTAATAATAAGCCCGAGATGTTGAATGGTGCGCAGAACTTCGGTCATCGTCTGCCTATCGAGAATATTGCTAAGCATATACGCTGTGCCACGGACGAGCAGGTAATGCGTGACTTTATGATGATAGAGCATCTGGGTGGTAATATGCTCAGAATTCACATCCACGCCGAGCAGCACGTCTCGGAGGGTGTGAACGACCCACGATATGCCGAGTATGCCGACCAGCTGGGATTCTATCTGTTGTGGCAGAGTGCTGGCTGGATTCGTGAGGGTAATGCGTGGAATGTCGATATCGAGCACTTCCCCGCATATATGAAACGTGTCTATAACCACCCATCAATTGTTATGTGGGAGGCAAGTAACCATCCCAACCGTTTCAAGCAGCACCCATTCTCGGAGAATGAGGCATATTTCAATGCTATCATTACGACCATTATTAATACCGACACGAGCCGTCTTATCTCGCCCACATCATTCTGGCAACATTCGCAGTATGCCAGCTATCGTGGCACTAAGGATTTTAAGGGCAATGAGGTTGCTGAGAATCCTCTGTTGATGCATAAGATGATGACACGAGGTAGCCAGGATGCCTATACGGGTTATGGTGCCAAGTGGGACAAACTACGCAATCACCCCTCGCCGTGGGCTAAGGAGTGTTTGGAGGCTAAGGATTTGTGCTACTTTAACTTCGAGCATGAGGAGTCGGCTGCGCAACCCAATTGGGAGTTGGCACGCAAGCAGCCGTGGTATAAGGTGCAGTCGTATGAGTGGGATTACGAGAAGGGTAGCATAGGTCGTAATTTACAGGCAGATGAGTGGCGTGCAAGTCAGGCGTTTCAGGCATTCTCGGCGTGGGAGTCGATGAAGATTCAGACTATGGCGGGCGTATGCGGTTTTTCGTGGTGCTCACTTGAGTCGGGTCCCAATATGTTTACTTATCAGAAGCCTTTGGTTGACCCGTTCTATGTTCCGAAACTCGCCTTCCACGCAAATCGTATGGCATTTAACCGTATTTGGGCGGCGAGCGACGATGTCGATGTGG
>JAFNUH010000091.1 GCA_017384185.1 Alistipes sp. | reverse complement strand
TATAGTAATCTTTTCATATCGTTCCCATTTTTTTTGGTTGGGAGGGGACTCACTCCCCTCCCAATAAAGTCATTTATTGCACTAAATTTGGTAACTTTAATTTTGTGTTTTTCTTAGTTGTTAGTGTTGAACGAAACCTTAACGTCGTTTACAGTCCACTTGCCAATGGTAACTGCTACCTCAGCGCAGATGTATCTGTCGTCAGAGCCGTCGAAGTTCTTGTGTGAGAAGTCGATAGCAAAACGGTAGATGTTACCAGACTCAAACTCTTCGATATTATTATTATTTACTTCATACTTATTGATCGTTACAGTACGATAAGGAACCTGTAATGTGGTTGTCGCATTGTGTACGTAGAACTTTGTTACAAGGTTGGTTACATCCTGAGGTTCGATATTCCAAGACCAAACATCACCAGCTGTGGGAGCTACAACATTTGTGTCGTTGCCGTGATCGTGCGCTGTTGTCAATACGTAAGGAATCTTAGCTGTGTCTGTCAAGTCAGCGTCAGATGTGAACGATGCAAAGCTCTTTACATACTTACCTGCTGCCAAACCGAAGTCGCATACAGCAATCTTGTCATAATTACCGAAGTCTGTACAACCGATGTGAGTAATCTCAATACGAGACATATAAGGTTTTACAGTTATGCTTGCCTCATAGAGGTGGTATGTGTGAGTCTGCTCACCAGTTGTTACCTCGCAGAAATCGCCAGTGTTTTCAAGATGGTCACTACCATAAGCAAGAAGTGACTTATACTTTGCTTTAACAGTATCCTCCGTCTCGGTTCTCCACATTGTCTTATATGTAGAAATCTTATCGTTTACATCAGGTACATCAGATCCTTTGTAATTTCCAATAGCCGCAATCTGAGTTGCATTCTGAGGAATAGCGTGGAACAAGTACTTGCCACTTGCCTGAGCTGTTGCGTCGTTACCATTTACAACCTTTACGATGTTACCTGTGTCATCAGCAAACATAAAGTAGAAGTTTGCGTCGATGCTTGTACACAATGTGTTTGTAACGCCCTCATTTGTCTCACCTGCCTCAAATGGTGCACGTGTTGTCTGCTCCATATTGGCAATTGTGATAGATACACTCTTCAAAGAGTTGTTCAAAATGGGATCCGATACATCGTCCTTGCTACAAGCTACTGTTGCTACCAATGCGAGTGCTGCGATAAAATACTTTTTCATAGTTTTTAGTTTTTCTGGGTTAATTATTTTATTCGTTTTTTCAGTATTTCGTTTATTCTATGCTCTTCAAATATTTAGTCATCTCATCGAGGTTGTGCTTTGCGTCGGCGTGACCCATCTCTGCTGCACGGGTCAGAGCCTTGCCGGCATTGTCGTAATCACTCTTCATAAGATATACATATCCCTGTGTTGCGATGATACGTGCGTCGCTCTTGTCGCTCTTTGCCAGAGTTGCCAATGCTGCGTCGTAGTTACCTTGCTCAATCTGCATCGCTGCCATATCAACTGCTGCGGCAACAACGGTGGGGTAGTTGTGAGCGGCGATGGTCATAGCCTCCTTGTACTCTGCCGAGCCCTTAGGATAGCTGCCCGCTACCTTGTACATCTCGCCCAAAGAGAGTTTCTTGGGGTTTGTCTTGATAAGCTCACGAGCCTCTGCGATGTCGAAGTTGCGTACGCTATACTCTATGCGGTAGTCGTTGCGGCGCAGTGAGGGGTACATCTCCTCCAACATATATCGGTAGATTGTCGGGGGTACCATAGCCTTCAGCTTTGCATCCTTCTCGTCGAGTGTCAGCGTTGTGTCGTCGATGATTGCCAATGCCTCTGATTTTTTCTCCAATGTTGTTGACTCAACAACCAACTTGCGCAAGCCTACCCAATCCTCGCCACGACCTGTTGCCTTAATCATATCTCGGTTAAGACCTGTCTTCTTTGCTACGTAGTCGCCCAAAGAGTTTGCTCGATTGTCCGATAGGGTCTTGTTGTGGCTCTCCTTTGCCTCGGGTGATGCCCAACCCTCGATTGTGATAGTTGAGATTGTCAAGTCGTCATCATCCTCCACCTTCTTGATTGATGCGATAACTGACGCCAACTCCGAAGCGTTGTTCTTAAAGTTCTCAATAATCTCGTAGCGATTAACGATGAAGTTAATGTATGCTGTGAGCGACTCCTCACGAATCTTTACCGGCTCGGGGTCGGGAGTAACCAGCGACAAAACATACTGTGGCTGGTGTACGGGAGGAAGAAGACGATCCTTGAGTGTGTTGTCCCCGAGAGCCAGCGGAGTATTGTCGCAACTGCAGCTGCCCTGCTTGATGATAACCTTTGCGTCACGCATCCACTGCTGCAGTGTTGTTGAGGCAGTGTAGGGGATAATCTGCTCGCCCTGCTTGCGCTCCGAGCGTTTCGCAGTGCGCTCTGCGTAATAGGGATTCTCTGTGATTGTGAAGCTGTCGTTGCGCTTGTGGTAGATATCTGAGCGACGACCCATAATCTCGATTGCGGGCAACTCCAACTCCTGCTCACCCTTAACAAGTGCGGGTGTGAGAATTACCACCTCGTCTGCGCCTACCTCCAAAGCTGTAACATCTACATCCATATTTACTGTGATGCGGCTACCGTCACGAACGATACCAAGATTCTTAACCTCAGCCTGTCCGTCCATAATCTGCTGCGCCGACACGGGCGCAAGGCTCACCAGAGCTGCAATGATGTATATAATATTTATATATCTTTTCATATCGTGTCAGTTTTAGAAGAGATAAACCAAATTAATAGCAGCCTTTGTAAGACCGAAGTAGTGGTTGTCGTCGTCATAGAGTCTTTCGCCACACTCTATGCACTGGAATTTTTCGTAGCGGCTGTATGCGTAACCTACGCCAATCTCTGCCTCAAGGTTCCAGTGTTTGCCCAGCATCCAGGCGTAACCATAGCCGATACCTGCACCTGCGAACCAACCCTCAAAACGATATTTTTCGAGCTGTGAAAACTCTGTTCCCAGGAAGTCGGGCAATCCCGATATGTTGCCTATGTTGTAAACACCGCCTAATAGGTGTGCGGCGAAGAAATGACCACCAAATTTACGGCAAGTCCAGTATCGAACTTCGGGCTGAACCAACCAGTGCTTCCACTTTTTGTTATCTTCGAACTGGAAGGGATTCCAGTTGCCCGATAGCTCGATGGTCCACTTGTCGGCGACAGCTTTTTCGATACCCAAATTGATAGAAGTTGTGGCGTCATAAAGTAGATTGGTCTTTACGCCCCACTCTTGTGCAGAGAGTTTGTTGAGACTCGCTACGCAAAGTACGAAAATTAATAATAAGGCTCTCCTCATCTTCTTCAGGTTTTGTTGTTTGTTTATGATATTTGAAGAATGTGATTTATTCACATAATGTTTTGTTGTCTGTAAGCACAAATAATGTATATTTCAATCTTTTTCGAGTACAAAATTAGTGACATATTTTTAATATGCAAGTGATTTTTGATATTTTTTGTCAAAAAATGTAGTCACGATATGTAAAGCGTAGAAAATCAGTAATGTATAAGATTCTTTTATAGCTATATAAGCATAATTAATCGAAAAATACTATAATAAACTATATAAAATGCTCTAAATTGAGTGTGTTAATACGTGTAACGGGGGTATTGGAGAATGTATATCAAAAGGTGCAGTCGGATTTATTGCTTGTGTGATAAATATTAATATTTTGATACTATGTATAAAAAATAACCCTGTCGATTTTGACAGGGTTATTTTACAATGGAAATTAGTAAAAATTTTTATTTAAAGCTAACTTGTTCTGCCTCTTTGTTTAAGGCTGCTTGTTGAATCTCATATGGGTTAATATCTACCTCTCCCGTTACAAGCTCGGGAATATTGAACGAGTAGAGCAGATAGTCGTACATTTCGGGGTCTTCCTGGGGTAGGAGGAATGGCTTGCCGGGTTTTCCATCAGCGCCAATATAACATAGGTAGGGGAGTGTGTAAAGCGAGTTGTCACGTCGGCTACTCACCACAACCCAATCGCTGCCGCTACTCCACGAGTGGTAGCTCTCAGTCTCGGGGCTGTTCATAGCCGACATATCTATGCTCTGGCGGCTCTCTAAGTCAACCATACGAATTTCGGCATCCTTATGCCATATGGGGAACTGACCGTAAGCTGTCTCGGTGTACATCAAGTAGCGTCCGTTAGGTGAGATGCGGGGGAATGTGTAGCTGAGTGAGTCTGCCTTGACAATTGTGTCAACCTCCGACGAAATCTCTCCCTTATCTGCGTCGAACGCTACACGGCAGAGGCTGTATCGCACCTTGTCATAGTTGTCGGGCATCTCGGTTGCGGGAGCATTGCAGTAGTATAACCACTTGCCGTCGGGTGAGAATGAGGGGAAGGTTTCGAAGTTATCCTCCGAGATGATTGATGCCTTCGATAGAATCTCCTTGCTACGCACGTCATATACCACAACATCTGAGCGCAGGTCAAACACTTCAATCTTCTTGTCACGTGTGGCGTGGAAGAATTGGTGGATGGTATTTACCGATGTGGTGATGTAGTTGCCCGAGGGGTGCCAATAGGGGTAGGTAAGGTTGCTTATTGTACCGTCTGTTTTGGTATTGAGCTTCTCAATTTGCCCATCCTGCACGACGTATGTGCCACCATTTGCCGCACGCATATGGAACATAAGTTGCGATGGGTCGCCGCCACAGAATGTGTGGCAGTTGATGCAGTTGTAGCCAACCATACTATTTAATATAATAGGCTTCTCCTCGAAGCTTTCGAGGTTTCGCTGATATATGCCCACTATGTGCCACTTCTCGTAGCCTGGCTCGATGAGACGATATACGAGGTGTGAGTCGATATCTTTGTCGCTGATGTGTACGTTGAACGGAGCCCACTCCTGCCACTTATCTTGTGACTTGGTGTAGAGCTTGACACTAATGCTTGCGCCACGGTTTGCATCAAGCAGCGTGCGCCACTCTTTTTCCTCTATGCGTACATCATCCTTGCCCGTAGCCGAGATTGTTACGCCATTGCCGCTAAGCTCGGCATAACAACGCTCCGCACCCTCCGTTGGGTGGAAGTTTAGGGGTGCTATATTATAAGGTATGGTTACCTCGGTATAGTCGGGGAATATTGTCGGCAGCTCGTTGGTTGGCGTAGCCGTTGTCGGGCGCTCGTTGCACGCAATGCCGAATAGTAGGGCAGCGAGCAGTACGAGTGGATATATGGTCTTTATCTTTTTCATATTAGTTATTTGTTTCAGGGGGTTCGGGGGTTGCGCCATATTGCAGATAGTAATAATATGTATCGCCATACATCTTGTATGCTGTCTCTGCATTCATCATTTGTATGTTGCGGTCATAATTAGCAAATCTATTCCAAATCTTAGGGTCAATGTTGTATGCCTCCAAAATCTGTTCATCGGGTTTAGTTGCCTGATATACGCATATAGCCTCTTGGTAGAGCTTGGGAAGATTTTGCCCCTTGTAAGGCTCTATGTAGCCCATAAAGTTGTTAATATCCTTATACATAAGCACAAACGAGAGTAGATACTCCAGCGCTGCCTTGTTTTCGGGGCAATCCATAATGATAGCCTCCACCGACTTGGGGAAACTATTCTGCATATCGTAGAGATTATCCGTTACGGGCATAAGGCGGCGTTTCTCGGCTACCCAATCCGTTGCGGCTGCAACCTCCTCGTTGAGCAGAGGGCGCATAGACGAAGCCCAAGCACTGAGGCGGGGATAACTCTCGAGTACCTTTATAAACTTCTCGGCAACTGCCATCTCGCCCGTTACGATATATGTCTCAACCAGACGTTTCATCATTCGGGGTTGCACGCTACGACGTGAGCCGAGAGTGCCGATGAAGGCTGTGCGTTGAGCTGTGTTGACGTGTCCCACCTGCCAAGATACTTCGCTCGATAGTATGTTTTGGATGTAATACTTCGTATCACGAGGATAGAGACCATAGAGACCTAACTGCGGTGTACGAGTGAAGTCTGTTGCCATACGTCCCGTGTGCGATAGGGCGAGGTTGGTGTAGATAAGAGCATCGAAGTCACGAATGCCATATCGCTGTGAGTGCTCTACAATCTTCTCCCACTTACCCTCACGGGCGAGGTGGTCGTACATATATGGCTGACCCATAAGGTCTACCTTGAAGATTATGCAGGCGATAAGCGTGATGGCAAGGGCGGAGTATTCAACTCTTGTGTGCCATTTGTCGCTTACGATAAATCTCTTGTTGCCAATGAGGCGTAATGCGACTGCCAATATGGGGTATATCGCACCCATAACCCATAGTGCTGTGGGGAATGCCACCTCGGGGTGAGCAATATGCTTACCGATATACGCCTCACGCATCGGGATGGTGTAGAAGATATTCATTGCCAGAAGTGGCAACAATGCGCTCCACGCAGTAGCTGCCGCAGCCACTCCGTAACGACGATGTGCGATAAGCTCATATACGGCAACCATCAGCGCAAAGATAAGGTTTGCAGGTGCGGCAAGGAAGTAGATGGCGGTAAGCGCAATGAATCCTATGCTCCAGCGTATCTTGTCGTTCTTGATTGCGGTGTATGCCGCAGCGAGCGGGATGGCAACCGTGAGGGTTAGCATATGGGCAATGCTCTCCTGCGGAAAGAGGAGCAGCAGGGTAGCGGGGGCTACGGCTATAAGCATACTTCGCTCAACGCCACACGCCTTGAGGAAGCGGTGGAAACTGTACGATACAATGCCTGCAATCAGTGCGATGACCAGAGCGGCACATAACGGATAGTAGAATCCCATCGAAATAAAGTCTGTGAGGTATCCCACCATTCCACCTGGCTCGGTGAGGTGGCGCACGAGGTAGTCAGATGTTGTTTGGAACATCATATACTGCTCCATAAATGCATACCAATAGCGGAAGTTTAGCTCGACGAAGAGTCCGCAACCGAGCATAAAGAGCAGGAGTATTATCAGGTTGTTATCTCTTTTCATAGTTATTGTTCGGGTTATTAATATGTAAAGATACGACTTTTTTTAGGAATTGCAAAAAAGCATCTCCATATCGGTCGATTTTTGGATTTGTGCCGAAGATATTTTGTTTTTATGGGTAATAGTTGGGAAAATTTTTCTAATTTTACACGACAATGTGCCCCTGTGTTTGGGTAAATTATCTTTGCAGAGTATAAAACAAAAAAATAGATTGAAATGAAAAAGACCATTACTATTATCGGAGCGGGTATGATGGGCTCGGCTCTGGCATTCCCCGCAGCGGAGAATGGACACGACGTAAGAATTGTAGGAACTTGTCTCGACGATGAGATTATCGACGGTTATATTCGTACGGGTAAGCACGAGAAATTCTGCCGTCCATTCCCTGAGAATGTTACATATCACTACTTCAAGGATTGGAAAAAGGCTGTCGAGGGTGCAGATTTCGTTATCGGTGGCGTTTCGTCGTTTGGCGTAGATTGGTTTCTTGAGGAGATTCTTACACAACTCGACCCTGCAATGCCTGTCTTGTCTGTAACGAAGGGTCTGCGTGCTACCGAGGATGGTACGTTGCTCTCATATCCTGGATTTTGGGAGAGTGAGTTGGCAAAGCGTGGTATCCACCGCACGATTTGCGCCGTAGGAGGTCCCTGTACATCGTATGAGTTGGTATTTATGGACCCCACCGAGGTTGGTTTCTGTGGTAAAGATAGCGACGCACTGCGAATGATGAAGCAGGCTATGCAGCGCCCCTACTACCATATCTCGCTTACGAACGATGTTATCGGTTTGGAGAGTGCTGTGGCGTTGAAAAATGCTTACGCAATGGCAGTTACGTTGGCGGTAGGTCTTAATATTCGTTGGCACGGTGAGGATGAGCCACAGCACTACAACTCGCAGGCGGGAACATTTACTCAGGCTGTGCGTGAGACCCACGCTTTGATGCAGATGCAGGGTGGTTCGTTTGAGTCGGAGTGTGTAGGTTTGGGCGATTTGTATGTTACAATCTTTAGCGGTCGTACACGCCGTTGCGGTGTTTTGATGGGTCAGGGTCTTAATTATGACGAGGTTACCGAGGCGTTGGCAGGCATTACCCTCGAGAGCCTTGTTATTACACGTGTTATGGGTAATGCTATCCGCCGTAAGGCAGAACTCGGTCTTGTCGATTTGCGAGACTTCCCATTGTTGATGCACATCGCTGAGATTTTAGACAAGGGTAAGGCTGATGCCGACCTGCCGTGGGAGGCGTTTACATATGAGCATCTGAAATAATTTAACCTATGGATAAAACTACACCTAAAACAAAACATACGTTCCATTATTGGCAGTGGCGTGTGCTCTTGAGTACGATGGTGGGCTACTCGGTCTACTATTTCGTGCGCAAGAACTTCTCGTTTGCGATGCCAGCGTTGGGCGATGAGTATGGTATATCGAATACAAATTTCGGTATTATCCTTACGCTTGTCGGATTGATTTACGGCATATCTAAGTTCGTAAATGGCGTGCTGTCGGACAGAACCAATGCCCGCTGGCACCTATCGTTTGGCTTGGCGATATGTGTCGTGCTCAATGTGGTGTTCGGCTGGAGCGACAAGCTCAGTGAGATGATTACGGGTCAGGCAGATGGACCCGATTTTATCAACGGTATGGTCGCTGTTATGGCTGTGCTGCTGGTTCTTAATAACGTTTTTCAGGGGTGTGGTTTTGCACCGTGTAACCACCTTTTGGCGCATTGGATTGCTCCGAGGGAGCTGGCGACAAAGACCGCCGTTTGGAATACATCACACTCGGTGGGTGCTGCTCTTGTTTCGGTGTTTTGCGGTTATATAATCGCTACTACGGGCGATTGGCGATACTGCTTCTGGTTGCCGGCAGCAATCGCCGCAGCGGGTGTGGTCTTTGTGATTATCACCCTGCGAGATACGCCTAAGTCGGTGGGTTTGCCCGAATTGGAAAATACTCGTACGGAGCTCGATGACAACGATACGTCGGAGGCTTTTCGTGCATTTTTGCGTAAGCGAGTCTTCCGTAACCCTATTATCTGGGTCTTGGCAGTGACAGATCTGTTTGTCTATGTTGTGCGCTTTGCCATTTTGGATTGGGGACCTACCTTCTTGCAGGATAGAGCAAATCCTCTCTCACCCGAGTTGGCTGGCTGGACGTTGGCAATATTCGAGATTGCGGGCTGTGCAGGTATGTTGTGTGCGGGCTGGGTGTCGGATAAGTTCTTCGGTGGCAAGTCGCACCGTATGTGTGTTGTGGAGATGTTCTTGGTGGCTATATGTATGGCTGTCTTGCAGTTTATCCCTGCCGACACAAACTCTGTTGTTGTACTTGTCCTGTTGGCATTGTCGGGATTCTTCCTTTACGGTCCGCAGGCTATGTTGGGTGTTGTGGCAACAAAGCAGGCAACAAAGCGTGCAGCCTCGTCAGCTGTGGGACTTATTGGCTTTATGAGCTACCTGTCGGTAATCATTACAGGCGCAGGCTTGGGATGGTTCTCCGATAAGTTTGGTTGGGATTACCTCTTTATCTTGATGGCAGGATTTGCCTTGGTGGGAGGCGTAATCGTTACGTCGCTTTGGAATATCAAGGATGACGGATATATTCACGAGTAGAAAACCTTAAAACTGAGATATGATGAAAAAGATTTTTTTAGCACTTGCCCTTTTGGCTTCGTTTACCGTTGCCGATGCTGTGGCACAGAGTCAGCAGATTCGTTGCTTCTCGCACCGTGGAGGACGTATGGAGCACGATGAGAATACGATGGAGGCATTTACTGCCAGCTACAAGGCTGGTTACCGTGGCTTCGAGGTTGATATTCGTATGACCTCGGATGGCGAGTTGGTCGTAACGCACGACTCTACACTCGACCGCACAACAAACGGAACGGGAACCGTAGAATTGACTACAGCAGATGAGATTCGTAAGCTCCGCACAAAGAAGGGTAACAAGTTGATTTTTATTGATGAGTTGCTCGCCTTCTTGAAGGATATTGATGGTCTGTATGTGGAGTTTGAGTTGAAAACAAGCCCCGTAAACTTATATCCTGAGGAGCGCCTTAAAGAGTATTGCGATAAGTTGTATAAGGCAGTTATGGCGGCACGCCCCGCCGATGCGGAGTATGTTTTCACTTCGAGCGACTATCGTGGCTTGCGCTATTTGCAGCAGAAGTATCCTGGAGTCGATTTGTTGATGATTAGCTCTAAGCCTTGCAACGATGAGACTATCGACTTGGCGTTGGCGCTGGGTATTAAGCGAATAGGTTGTACGATGGATGGCACGAGCCGTAAGGCGGTAAAGAAGGCTCACGAGAAGGGTTTGACCGTAAGTCTATGGCCGGGATACACAACTGACGACTTTATGTTGGGCGCTTATCTTGGCGCAGATTTTATGTGTACTGATATACCCATCGAGCTGAAAAAGTTTCACGCTGAGAAGGCTCCGTGGTTGAATGTTAAGTATTAAATCGAAGCCTAAGAGTTACGATACGCAACTTGTAAAATGCCTGTCCGAAAAATCTGTCGGACAGGCATTTTTGGCACATAGGAGAGGGTTGTGGCGATTTTGGTTTTGAATTTGTAGAGGTATTTTGTGAAAAGGTGGGTTTTATTTTGAAATTTCCTTGGTTTTATTTTGAAATCTGCCCTTTTATGTAGTAACTTTGCAATTAGAAATAAAACCTAATAAATTTCATATGACGAAGCAATTCGATGTGATTATAATTGGCGGAGGAGCAACAGGTGCTGGCGTGGCACGTGACTGCTCTTTGCGTGGTATTAAAGCTCTGTTGTTGGAGCGTGGCGATATAGCTACGGGAGCTACGGGTCGTAACCACGGTTTGTTGCATAGTGGTGCACGTTATGCCGTGACAGACCGTGAGTCAGCCGAGGAGTGTATCAAGGAGAATATGATTCTGCGCCGCATTGCGAGCCACTGCGTTGAGGAGACCGATGGTTTGTTTATCAGCCTCCCCGAGGATGGCTTGGAGTTCCAGGCTAAGTTTATCGAGTCGTGCCGTGCTGCGGGTATCCGTGCCGATGCTATCGACCCTAAGGAGGCACTCTTGTTGGAGCCTTCGGCTAACCCTGCGATGATTGGTGCCGTGCGTGTTCCCGATGGAGCTATTGATCCGTTCCGTTTGACTACGGCAAACCTTATCGACGCTAAGATGAATGGTGCCGAGGTGTTGACCTACCACGAGGTGTTGGATTTCTTGCGTGAGCAGGAGCGCATCGTGGGCGTTAAGGTGCTCAATCGCCGTACGGGTGAGACTGCCGAGTATCGTGCGCAGGTTGTGGTTAATGCCGCAGGTATCTGGGGTCACGAGATTGCTAAGAAGGCGGGTGTAACCGTTAAGATGTTGCCTGCTAAGGGTGCGTTGTTGATTTTCGGTCACCGAGTAAATAATATTGTGATTAACCGTTGCCGTAAGCCTGCCGATGCCGATATCCTTGTGCCGGGCGATACAATCTGTCTTATCGGTACCACATCGAGCAAAGTGCCTTTCGAGGAGTGCGATAATATGTACGTAACTACCGACGAGGTAGATTTGCTCTTGCGTGAGGGTATGAAGTTGGCACCCTCGTTGGAGCATACACGTATCCTGCGTGCTTATGCAGGTGTGCGTCCGTTGGTTGCTTCGGATGATGACCCGAGTGGTCGTAGCGTTAGCCGTGGTATCGTTGTTTTGGACCACGCTACACGTGACGGTTTGGAGGGATTCATCACCATTACGGGTGGTAAGTTGATGACCTACCGTTTGATGGGTGAGTGGACAACCGATTTGATTTGTAAGAAGCTCAATATTTCTAAGAAGTGTACAACTGCCGATGTGCCTCTGCCAGGCTCACGAGAGAAGGAGGAGACGGTATCACGTCGTATGCACTCTATTCCCGTAGCGCAGCGTGAGTCGGCTATCAACCGCCACGGAGAGTTGGCAGAAAAGGTTAATGTGCAGGATGCGGAGCATCGTTCGCTTGTGTGCGAGTGCGAGGAGGTATCTGTCGGCGAGGTTAAATATGCCCTTAATGAGTTGGATGTACACAATTTGGTTGACCTTCGTCGTCGTACACGTGTTGGTATGGGTACTTGCCAGGGTGAGCTTTGCGCTTGCCGTGCGGCAGGTCTGATGGCGCAGGTAGGTAAGTATTGCACCCACCAGGCTAAGCAGGATTTGACCAACTTCCTTAATGAGCGATGGAAGGGTATGGCGCCCGTTGCGTGGGGCGATACGTTGCGTGAGAGTGAGTTTACTATGTGGCTCTACGATGGCGTGTGTGGATTGGGTAATGATAAAACGAAAAAATAATGATGAAGTTTGATACTGTAATCATCGGAGGTGGTTTGGCAGGATTGACCTGTGGTATTCGTCTGGCAAAGGCGGGACAGCGATGTGCTATCATCTCATCTGGACAGAGTGCGTTGCACTTCTCATCGGGTTCGCTCGATTTGTTGAACGTGTTGCCTGATGGTACTGAGGTGGATAATCCGTTGGAGGCTGTGAAGCAGATGCCGACGTTGGCTCCCTCTCATCCTTATGCTAAGATTGGTGCAGAGCGCTTTGCTGATTTGGCTGCTGATGCCGTTGAGTTGTTGACAGGCGCTGGCGTTGCCGTTGTTGGCGAGGCGGTGAAGAATCACTATCGCCTTACACCTGTGGGTGGCTTGAAGCGCACGTGGCTCTCATTTAAGGGTTATGTAACATCGGATAAGGGTGATGCCCTGCCTTGGAAGAGTGTGGCTCTGTTTAATGCCGAGGGCTTCCTCGATTTCTATACTCAGTTCCTCTCGGACGAGATGCGTAAGATGGGTACAGAGTGCAAGGTACACACCTTCAACCTCCCCGCATTGGAGGCTATTCGTCAGAATCCTACCGAGATGCGTTCGGCAAATATTGCCCGCATTTTCGATAGCGAGGAGACGCTGAATCAGCTTGCTGAGATTATCTCTCGTGAGATGGGTGACGCAGAGGCTGTGTTGTTGCCCGCAGTGTTGGGTGTTGATTGTCGTGATGGCGTTGCTAAGCTGGAGAAGAGACTAAGCCGCAAGGTTGCCGTTATCGCTACGTTGCCACCCTCTGTTCCTGGTTTGCAGGTGCAGACGCTGTTGCGTCGCTATTTCCAGGAGTTGGGCGGAGTATATCTGTTGGGCGATACTGCTACGGGATATAAGTCTGAGGGAGACAATATAACATCTGTATATACACACAACCACGGTGATATAGCTCTCAAGGCTGATAACTATGTCTTGGCTACGGGTAGCTACTTCAGTCAGGGTCTTGTGGCGACGAATGGTACAGTCGTGGAGCCTCTGTTTGGCGTAGATGTGGCGTACGATAAGGATCGTAACAATTGGTACGAGCGAGATATGTTCACTGCGCAGCCTTACGAGAAGTTTGGTATTGAGACAAATGCCGATTTTCAGGCGTTGCGTGGTGGTAAGAGCGTGAATAACCTCTACGCCATTGGTGCAGGCTTGATGGGCTTTAATGCCGTTAAGGAGGGTTGTGGCGCAGGTGTGTCGATGCTCACCGCAATAAATGTTGCAGATAGAATTTTAAGTAAGAGATAAGCTATGATGACCGAGACAAGTGAATTCAATTTCGAGCAATGTATAAAGTGTACGGTATGTACAGTCTATTGCCCTGTGGCGGCCGTCAATCCGCTCTATCCAGGTCCTAAGCAGGCGGGTCCCGATGGCGAGCGTCTGCGCCTGAAGCGTCCTGAGTTCTTCGATGAGTCGTTGAAGTGGTGTCTTAACTGTAAGCGTTGCGAGGTGGCTTGCCCCTCGAATGTGCGTATTGGCGATATTATCCAGGCGGCACGTATCAAGCATAGCAAGAAGAAGCCAGGCTTGAGAGAGTATATGTTGGCAAATACCGACTTTATGGGTACTATGGCATCGCCATTCGCTCCTTTGGTGAATGTTGCCGTTGGCTTGAAGCCCGTAAAGGTCGTGATGGATAAGACTATCGGTATCGACCACCGTCGTATGTTCCCCAAGTATTCGTTCGGTACGTTCGAGAGTTGGTTGAAGCGTAATCGTAAGAAGCAGGCTAAGTTTGCACGCCAGGTTAGTTACTTCCACGGTTGCTATGTGAACTACAATAACCCTCAGTTGGGTAAGGACTTCGTCAAGATTATGAATGCGCTGGGTATTGGCGTGCAGCTTCTTGAGAAGGAGAAGTGCTGTGGTGTACCTCTCATTTCTAATGGTTTGATTGACAAGGCTAAGCGTCAGGGCGAGGTTAATATCGCCTCAATACGTCGCTCGGTTGTAGAGAATAAGATTCCTGTGGTGGGTACATCTTCGACCTGTACTTTTACATTGCGTGATGAGTATCCTCACCTGCTCGGTATTGAGAACTCGGATGTACGTGATAGCATCGAGTTGGCAACACGATATATCTATCGTATGCTCTCGTCGGGCGATGTCAAGCTGCGCTTTAAAAAGAATGCGCCTAAGTTGCGAGTTGCATACCACACAGCGTGCCATATGGAGAAGTTAGGCTGGGCGTATTACTCAATTGAGTTGCTGCGTATGATTCCCTCTGTGGAGCTTATTACGCTCGATTCGCAGTGTTGTGGTATCGGTGGTACATACGGTTTCAAGAAGGAGAACTAC
>JAFNUH010000090.1 GCA_017384185.1 Alistipes sp. | reverse complement strand
GAGTTGCAGAAGGAGAAGCTCTCGGACATCTACTACTTGCCCCGCAGCACACAGGATGTGGAGAATCTCTACTTGACAATTTATGCAAAGAAGAATTTCTTCTTCGGCAAGAACAGCATTCTCGTTGGTTTGAACGCAGGTTACAAGTCTAACCAGTCAAGCGACATCAGCTACACGGGTAACTATGCCGATTCAGACATCTATAAGAATATGGTGTTGCGTGACTTCTACTACCTCTCACAGAGTGCTCTCTTAGGAGGTTTTGAGTTGGGTTATACTCGTAGCGGCTTGTTCAACTCACGCTCATCGTTGTTCATCAATGCAATAGTTAACAGCGCTGCACCCGATACTGAAGATTGGACTTCGCCCGATGGAAACATCAAGTTCAACGAGTTCAACTCAATCATTATCAAGGCGGGTCTTACATTCTAAACATAGATTTGCAAGAAAAACAACAAAATAAAATGAATCGTAAAACAAGATTTTTTACACTTCTTCTGTCGGCAGTGATGAGCCTCTCATCACTGCACGCACAGCAGATTGATGCACCCACCATCAGTGGCGCGTCGTCGTTTGCCGTGATTGTCGACACGAAGAGCTACGAGATGTGCCGTGAGCAGATCTCACTCTACAAGCAGACCATCGAGAGCGAGGGTCTGCCCGTCTTTGTGGTTGCTGACGACTGGCAGACACCCGAGCAGGTGCGTGCCCAGATTAAGAAGCTATACGAGCAGCACTCGCTGGAGGGCTGCGTATTTATTGGCGACATCCCCGTTGTGATGGTTCAGTATGCACAGCACCTCACGTCGGCATTTAAGATGGACCAGCGTGAGCACCCTATTCGTGACTGCTCGGTACCTTCGGACCGCTATTATGACGATTTGGATATTATCTTCGACCGTATAGAGGGCGAGCCCAACCAGGGTCTTTTGCACTTCTTTACGATGAGTCCCGACTCGCCTCAGTATATCGAGTGCGACATCTACTCGGCACGTATCAAGCCGCAGAAGAGCAACGGCGACCCCTACAAGCAGATCTCTGCTTACTTGGAGAAGGCGGTGCGTGAGCACAAGGCAAACAACGAGTTCGATCAGTTCCTCTCATACACAGGTAACGGCTCACACTCAGACTCAATGGTTGCTTGGCGTGGCGAGCAGCAGGTTGTTTTGGAGCAGTTCGGCGACCGCTTTGCTCACCGCAACAACGCTCGCTTCACACGCTTCACGATGGAGCCTTATATGAAGTATGACGGCATCCGTGACCTGCGCCGCAAGGATCTCGATATGATGATTTTCCACCAGCACGGCGACTACTTCCGTATGTACGTTTCGGGCGACCCCTACACATCGTCACTCGATGAGCACATCGAGCATATGGCGTTGCGTATGCGCTCGCTGGCAAGTCGTAGCGAGGCAAACGCAAAGAAGCAGGCTGATAAGTATGGTCTGGACTCTACGTGGTACTCAAACTACAACGACCCTGCGATGATTGAGAAGGATTCGTTGCTCGACCTTAAGACGGGTATCATCCTTGAGCATATCAACGATATTCGCCCCAACTGCCGTATGGTATTCTTCGACGCCTGCTTTAATGGTGACTTCCGTGAGGATGACTACATCGCAGGTAAGTTCATCTTCTCGGAGGGTGACTGCGTTATCGGCTGGGCAAACAGCGTGAACGTGTTGCAGGATAAGACCTCGTACGATTTGATGGGTCTGCTGGGCTATGGCGCACGTATCGGTGTGTGGGCAAAGCATATCAACATCCTCGAGTCGCACATCCACGGTGACCCCACACTCTTCTTCGAGAGTGAGGAGGGCAAGGCTCTGGACATCAACCGCAACGTCTTGCGCAAGGAGCACGACTATTGGCTCTCGATGCTCGACCATAAGATTCCCGACGTGCAGTGCCTGGCAATGATTCGCCTCTTCGAGGAGAACTACGAGAAGGTATCGGACATACTGCTCAATATGTACAAGAGCTCGCCCTATGCCGTAGTTCGTGGCACGGCGATGCGTCTGTCGGAGTGTTTGGACGACGAGAACTACAAGCAGATTTTGATGATGGCAGTAAAGGATAGCTACGAGTTCACTCGCCGTATCGCCGTAACTCGTATGGGTCACGTTGGCGACAACGACTTTATTCCCCTGCTTATCGACTCATATTTGGACGACAGCAACTCGAAGCGTGTGATGTTCCAGAATACGTTTGCGCTGGCGTGCTTCGACCGTGACCTTGTTCTCAAGGAGATTGACAAGCGTTTCGATGGTGCTACGTTCCACAACGCAGCAGAGCTGAAGAAGAACTTGCTCAAGTTCGTAGATACCGAGACTGAGGATGGTTATCCCTCGGCTCGTAAGGATTATGTTGACAAGGAGAACAAGCGCTGGCGTCCCTTCTACATCACAGCATTGAAGAACCACCCTATGCACCAGTATGCGCAGGAGTTCTGCGACATTTTGGCAGACGAGACCGAGGATGAGAAGATTCGTGTCCTGATGGCCGAGGCGTTGGCTTGGTTCGATATTTCGGTTAAAAAGGAGCTTATCGCCGACACCTGCAAGCGCCTTTTGGACAAGGGTGGTATGTCGGACGAGCTTACACGTGAGGTAAAACGAGCTTATTCACGCTTAACATCTAAAAAATAGAGTGCCCTATGAGAAAGATTATATTGACACTGGCGGCAGTGATGTGCATCGTAGCCTCACACGCCGCAAAAGCAATTGTTGAGCGTCCCTCGCAGAAGTGTGCCACATCGTTTGCTGTGGTGATTGACGCCGTAACCTACGATAAGTGCCGTGCAGAGGTGGAGGCTTACCGCAACGCCCTCACAAAGGATGGTCTTGCCGTATATATCATCTCTAACTCGTGGAGCTCACCCGAGGAGGTGCGCTCGGAGCTTGCTTTGCTCTACAAGAGCAATAAGAAGATGCCCCTGGAGGGTTGTGTATTTGTCGGTGACGTTCCTTACGTCAGCGTGCAGAACGCACAGCATATGACAACAGCCTTCAAGATGAACGAGGAGCGCTTCCCCATCGACGAGGCATCGGTTACATCGGACCGCTTCTACGACGACCTGAACCTCAAGTTTGAGTTCATCAAGCGTGACTCGTTGGACGAGTTGCGTTACTACTATAAGCTCGCTGAGGATTCGCCCCAGCACCTTAACCCCACATTCTACTCGGGTCGTATCCACTACCCCGAGCAGATGGGTGGCGACAAATATGAGGCTACGGCTAAGTATCTGCGCAAGGTGGTTGCCGAGCGTGAGCGCAACGAGCAGATTGACTATATGAGCACCTTCGCTGGTGCGGCGTATAACTCAGACTGCTTGGTTACGTGGATGGACGAGCGTGTGATGTTGGGCGAGATATTCCCCCAGCTCAACCGCAACGACTATATGGCTTTGCGTCAGCTCAACTTCCGTATGAACAACTACAATATGACCTACAAGCTCTTCTCGGAGCTGGAGCGTGACGAGTTGGATATTATGCTCTTCAACGAGCACGGCTCGCCCGACAAGCAGCACATCAGCGGCGAGGGTCAGATTGATTCGTTCGACGAGCGTCTGGAGGCACTGCGTTACTATGTCTATTCGTCTATTCGCCGTGAGGAGCGCAAGGGCGAGAAGGGCGATGTAGAGGGTGCTAAGGCATACTTCAAGGAGCGTTTCCACCTTACAGACAAGTTCTTCGAGGAGTACTACAACCCCACTCCCTCGACTAAGGACCCCGATGATTTGAATCTTGAGGATTTGAACACACACAAGCTC
>JAFNUH010000089.1 GCA_017384185.1 Alistipes sp. | reverse complement strand
CTCGGAGCAGTGGCGTAACCGCTCTGTGCAGCAGCGTGCCGATAAGCCTACGATGGATTTCATCGACTGGCTCAGGCAGCAGCCTCTGTTAAAGGCAATTCTGTGTGGTCATACACACGAATTTTATCAGGAGCAGTTCTCACCTACGGCTGTCGAGTACACCGTGGCGGCGGGGTATGCTGGCTGTGCTTATGAAATAACATTTAAATAAAAACTGTATAACAAGGCTCTTTCGGCTTCATTACCCAAAATAATAGGGTGCCTAACAAGTAAAGTTAAGCACCCTATTATTTTATCTTATATCCTTGCGGGGATTAACCCACGGCATCTTCTGCTTTACAAATTCGAGAATCTTTACAGGGTAGTCCGTGCAGGCGATGTCAGCGCCGAGCGATAGAGCCAACTGAAAATCCTCCTCCGATGTGCCAGGCCAGAGATTTACCTTGTAGCCAGCCTTGTGCGCAGCCTTCACCATCTTGCGAGATGTGCCGTCAACGTTGCAGGCAATACGCTTTACGCCAAGCTCCTCAGCCGTCTTGAGTGTCTTCTCATTTGCGGGGTCGCCCGTGATGAGCATACACTCAGCATCGGGGTGCAGCTCCTTCATCGTGCGGATAGAGCGGTGGTCGAACGACGAGAAGATGTAGAGCGCATTTTGGGGCTTATCCTTCATCACGGTCTTATACGTCTTGTCGCAATATACCTTTAGCTGCTCCTCGGTGTAGTTGTTTGACTTCATCTCCCACTCGATGTAGGCGATGTCGCTACCACGGAAATATTTTACCAATTCGTCAACAAAGAGTATGGGGTTACCCTGCGTTGTCTTAATCTTCTCAATCTCCTTGCGCTTTGATTTTTCAACATCCAAATCTACGCCAGCCATTCGTTTTAGCGAGGCGTCGTGTGTAATTACAAGCTCCTGGTCGGCTGTCATACGTATATCGGTCTCGTAGCCACGTACTCCCTTCTCAAACGAACCCTTAAATGCTGCAAGGGTATTCTCCTCGAATTCGGCACGACCTCCACGGTGACCGATGACCATCACCTCTGTTGCCTGCTGTGCAAATAGGGCGGCGGAGAAGAGGAGCGATAGGAGTGTAACGAAAATTCTTTTCATCTTTAGTTGGTTTTAGGTTAGAAAAAAGCGGGCTATATTTAGCCCGCATACTGAAATAATCTCTTATGAGGAGCTTATACGGTCATAATCTCCTTCTCCTTAGCCTCCATCAAGGCGTCAAGCTGCTTTGAGTACTTCTCGAGCAACTTCTGTGCCTGTGTCTCGCCATCCTTAGCCTCATCCTCGGGCATACCCTCCTTCTGAGCCTTCTTGAATGCCTCCACAGCATCACGGCGTGCGTTACGCAAGCTGATACGTGCAGTCTCGCCAACACCCTTAACCTGCTTTACAAGCTCCTTACGACGCTCCTCAGTCAAAGGAGGAATAGTCAAACGGATAGTCTCGCCATTGTTCGAGGGGGTAAGACCGATGTTTGAATCAATAATAGCCTTCTCGATAGGACGAATCATATTCTTATCCCAGGGCTGAATCAAGATTGTGCGTGCATCGGGTACGTTTACGCTCGCTACACCCGATACGGGAGTCTGCGAACCGTAGTAATCTACGAAGACGCTGTTTAATACGTTAGTCGATGCCTTACCGGCACGGATGTTCAACAACTCGTCATCTAAGTGCCCCACCGTACGCTTCATACGGTCGGTTGCCTCATTCATAATAGTTTTAGTATCCATAGTAGTAATCTTTATTTGTTCTTACTTAAGTGCAGCCTCAATTGTCTTAATCATACTCTCGAACTCAGCGGGCTCGAAGCCTACCGATACATAAATAACCTTGCCATCCTTGCCCACTACAAAGTTGCGGGGGATGTAGTTCGATGCATACTTCTTATAAACCTCCTGCTTGGGGTCCAAACCCATAGGGAATGTGTAGCCCTGCTTCTGGCGGAATGCCTCTACAACGCTCTTCTTCTCACCACGAGAGATTGGTAGGAATACAAAGTCCTGACCCTTGAAGTGGTCGATAATCTCCTTCTGTACGTGTGTAAGCTCCTGACGGCAGGGGGGACACCACGTAGCCCAGAAGTTAATCAATACAACCTTACCCTTGAGCTTCGAGAGAGTAACCTGCTCGCCGTCAAACATCTCAACTGTGAAGTCGGGAGCCTTGTCGCCCACGTTGATAAGCGTTGTTGCCTTAATCTCATCCTCCTGTGACTGTGCCGATGCAATCTGAGGAGCAGCTACCAACATAACTGCGAGAGCTGCCATCGCAATATATACCTTGCGGCTGAAATTTTTAATGTTCATAGTGTTATAGTTTTATTGGGAGCTTGCGCTCCGCTGGTTAAACTTCTACTCCTTGCAAACGAGTGTACCGATTGTCTCTCCGTTCAAAACCTTTGCCAAGTTTCCTACGGTGTCCATATCGAAAACAATAATATCCAGACCATTCTCCTTGCAGAGTGTGAAGGCGGTCATATCCATAACCTTCAAATCACGGTTGTAAACCTCGTCGAATGTAATCTTGTCGAACTTCGTAGCTGTGGGGTCCTTCTCGGGGTCGGCAGTATATACGCCATCAACACGTGTGCCCTTGAACATAACCTCAGCCTCAATCTCTATGCCACGCAGAGCCGAAGCGGTGTCGGTCGAGAAGTAGGGGTTGGATGTTCCGCCACCGATGATTACAACGTAACCAGCCTCCAGATACTCTATTGCTTTAGCCTTCGAGTAGTACTCACCGATAGGCTCCATACGAATCGAAGTCAACACCTTAGCCTTTACGCCGTTGTCCTCCAATGCTGAGTGCAAAGCCAATGAGTTGATGATTGTAGCCAGCATACCCATCTGGTCGCCCTTCACACGGTCAAAACCCTTCTTTGCGCCCTGAAGACCACGGAAGATATTTCCGCCACCAATAACGATACCAATCTGCACGCCTGTCTCTGCGGCAGCCTTAATCTGCTCGGCATACGACTGCAAAACAGCAGGCGAAAGACCATATTTCTGCTCTCCCTGGAGCGACTCGCCGCTCAACTTGAGAAGAATTCTTTTATATCCCATACTCAATTACATTATATTATTTATGCGAAGATACGAAAAAAATCCCGTATCCTGCAATACGTAGCGGTAAAAATCATTAGTGTTTTCGTTGGGTGGTAGGTATAAATACCTATTTTTTGTTTTACTTATGGCAATTCTCACTCGCAAGGGAACATAGTCGAGATTTTTTTGTATCTTTGTATAATTAATGTGCGAACTAATAACTCAATAATAAAATATTATGGTAGATATTTTTGAAAGATTAGAGAAGAATACCGGCGGTCCGATTGGTCAGTATATGCAGTTGGTACACGGTTATTTTGCATTCCCGAAGCTGGAGGGTGAGCTTGGTCCTCATATGCGTTTTCGTGGTAAGATGATGCTTAACTGGAGCTTGAACAACTATCTCGGTTTGGCTAACCACCCTGAGGTACGCAAGGCTGATGCTGCTGGTGCTCAGGAGTTTGGTATGGCAGCCCCGATGGGTGCTCGTATGATGAGTGGTCAGACCAAGTACCACGAGCAGCTGGAGCGTG
>JAFNUH010000088.1 GCA_017384185.1 Alistipes sp. | reverse complement strand
TATCCTGTATACAAGATGGAAATCTCTAACACATCTCACCCCTTCTACACAGGTAAGATGAAGTTGGTTGATACCGCAGGTCGTGTGGATAAGTTTATGAGCCGCTACGCAAAGCGCTACGATAAGAAGAACAAGTAATCGTAAGATTTACTTCAATGTGTCCGACTCTACAAGGGTCGGACATTTTTTTAATATTGGGTCGCACACGACCTTAATAGTGAAATTTATAAAAGCAATGAAAATCTATTCATACATAAAATTTGCGCTCGCAGTGTTGCTGTCTGTGACTCTCCACTCGTGTGGAGGTGGCGGAGGTGATTTGAGTGAGTATTCCATCTCGCTCTACAAGCCGCAGTATGCTTCGGGCTTCGAGATTTTGGGTGCCGAGGGGCACGAAAGCTCCATCCTTGTTGCACGCAACCCTTGGCAGGGCGCTGAGGATGTAGAGACGATGCTCTTCATTGCACGCAATGGTGAGCGTCCGCCCGTAGGTTTTACGGGGCAGGTGCTGGAGGGCGATGCGAGCCGAGTGATTTGTATGTCATCGACACACCTAGCACTGCTTGATGCTGTGGGTGCGGTAGAGAGTGTTGTTGGCGTGTCGGGTATTGATTTCGTGACCAATGACTATGTGGTTGCCAACCGTGACAAGGTACACGATGTGGGCTACGATAACAGCATCGATTACGAGATGGTTGTTGCGCTTGACCCCGATGTGGTGCTACTCTACGGTGTTACGGGGGCGAGCCCTATGGAGTCGAAGTTGCAGGAGCTGGGGATACCATACGCCTACATTGGCGAGTATATCGAGCAGGTGCCGCTGGGTAAGACCGAGTGGATGGTGGCAGTTGCGGAGATTATGGGTTGTCGTGCTGAGGCTGAGCAGTTGTTTGCTGAGGTGCCACAGCGTTACAATGCCTTAAAGCAGCGTGTAGCCTCGGCTGAGAGTGCAAATCCCAAAGTTATGATTAATACTCCCTATGCCGATTCGTGGTTTATGGCTTCGACGACGAGCTACGTTGCACGTCTGATTGCCGATGCGGGCGGAGACTATATATATAAAATGAATAGTTCTAATGCATCACTTCCAATAGATATGGAGGAGGCTACCCTGCTTGTATCGGAGGCTGACGTGTGGATTAATGCAGGAAGCGTAGCGACATTGGAGGATATGCGCCGTCAATATCCCAAGTTTGCCGATATGAGATGCGTGGAGCAGGGGGCGATATTCAACTTCGACCGTAGGATGAGTCCACGTGGTGGCAATGATTATTGGGAGTCGGGCGTGGTGCAACCCGATGTTGTGCTGGGCGATTTGATAAAGATATTCCATCCGGAGCTGATGGAGGAGCACGAGTTTGTATATTACAGAAAATTGGAGTAGAACGATGTTGAACAATTTTACATATCAGGCTGAGGATTTTACTCGCTCTATTGCGGTTGCCGATTATATTGCGCAGTACCGTGATGCCGAGCGTTTTGCTGCCTGCTGTCGTGGGTGCGATAATTATAATCGTAGCTGGTGCTGTCCGCCTTTTGACTTTGACGTGGAGCAGCGTCTGCGTAAATATGAGAATCTGTTGCTCGTCGCTACGGTAATAACTCCAACGCAAAAGGGGCTTCCGATTAGTGAGTCCCGTGCGCTGATTCGCCCCGAGAGGATTCGATTGGATAAGCAGTTGCTCCTGCTGGAACAAAAGCATAATGCTTTGTCTGCCTCGTATGTCGGAAGTTGCCTCTACTGCCCCGAGGGGAGCTGTACTCGCCCATTGGGTGGTGAATGCCGCCATCCTGAGCTTGTGCGCCCATCTCTTGAGGCTTACGGGTTCGATATTGGTCGCACAACCAAAGAACTTTTCGGCTTGGAACTTCAGTGGGGACGTGATGGGCTGATGCCAGAGCGATTTATTATGGTTTGCGGGCTCTTTCATAACGACGAGGGTGTAAAGTGGTAGCCAATGCTTTATATTTTATATATAGGTGTGCCGTGAAATGATATTTTTTCAACTTTTTCGTAAAAAAATGTTTCATTTACTTTTTTCTTAAGGAAAGAGTAATTATATTTGCACTCGATTTTCCGACACTTGCTTAGCAAGAGGGGTAAACATAGTTCTTTGAACAAGCGGAGTAGGGCTGTTTGAAGCAAAAATGAAAAAAAGTTTGAAAAAACTTTCCAAAAAATTTGCAGATTAAAAAAATATCCCTACCTTTGCATCCCGTAACGGTTGAATGCCGATGTAGCTCAGTTGGCCAGAGCACGTGATTTGTAATCTCGGGGTCGTGGGTTCGAATCCCTCCATCGGCTCCAAATTTTTGGAGTGAGATAC
>JAFNUH010000011.1 GCA_017384185.1 Alistipes sp. | reverse complement strand
ATGGATGCGGAGCGTCGTGAGATTTACGACAATACGCTCTATGTCGTTGAGGAGGCTCTGCGCTCGCTGCGTGAGATTTCCAATAACCTCTCGCCGCACGTGCTCGCCGACTTTGGTCTTGCACGTGGCATACAGACCTTTATCGATAGGTCGGCATCGCTGCATAATGTGAAGATCTCCTTCGCAACGAATTTGCGAGGCGAGAGATATAACACCGATCTTGAGGTTATTATGTATCGTGTTGTTTGCGAGCTTGTTACCAACTCGTTGAAGCACTCGGGATGTAGCAACATCCGCCTCTCGCTCTCTATTGCGGGCGATATTCTGGAGCTTCAGTATAGCGATAACGGACGTGGCTTCAATCCGCAGGCTATGATGGATTGCGGTATGGGACTCTCGAATATCAACTCACGTGTAAACTCTTTGAATGGTCAGTTCGATGTCCGTTCTACAAAGGGTAAGGGAATGACAGCCAGCGTTAAGGTCAATGTGCGTGGTGCAACACGCCTTGTGGCACAGCCTGCGGCTATTGCCGAGCCACGCCCCGAACGTAAAAAACGCAAGAAATAATGGTACGCATAGCTCTTGTTGATGACCATACGCTCTTCCGCCGTGGATTGAAGATGTTGCTTGCGTCGTGCCCCGACTTCGAGGTCGTGGCTGAGGCGTCGAGTGGCGAGGAGTTTTTGGAGTTGTTGGATGCGGCTCGCCCCGATGTGGTCTTTATGGACTACTCGATGGGTGGCATCAACGGCGCCGAGACCACCGAGCGTGCCTTGGCGAGGGTGCCCGACCTGAAAGTTATCTCGCTCACGATGTTTGGTGATAATGCCTACTACTCACGTATGGCGGCGGCTGGAGCGAAGGGCTTTTTGCTGAAGGATTCGGAGTTTGACGAGGTTGTCGATGCCGTCCGCACGGTCTGCGATGGAGGTACATACTTCAGTGCCTTGTTGCTGGAGTCTATCTCGCAGTCACTCAGAGTAACGCAGTCTGCGAGCAGCGATGGGCAGGATGCCCTGTCGGATAGAGAGATTGAGATTTTGGTTGGAATATGTCAGGGACTCTCTACGCAGGAGATTGCCGACAAACACTTTATATCTAAACGCACGGTAGATAAGCACCGTGCCAATATTCTCGAAAAGAGCGGCTGCAAAAATACGGCGAGCCTTGTAGTCTATGCCATCAAGAATGGTTTGGTAGAGGTATAGGAGAGTTACGAAAGATGACGCCCACAGGATATATAAAATGGTTATGGCGTGCAGCCGAGGGGTTGCGCCACCGCATTGCACTGCAAGCGTTGCTGGGTGTGGTGCACGTGGTCGTGTCGCTATTTTATGTGTGGGTGTGCAAGCAACTTGTCGATATTGCTACCTCACGTGCTGAGGGAAATATGTACCTCTTTATCGGCTTGATGCTCGTCTGCATCATCTCGCAGATACTACTCTCGACCATCGTGTCACGTATGGAGGTGGAGAGCGAGATTGATATGAAGATTCGTCTGCGCCACCGCCTCTTCTCGCAT
>JAFNUH010000087.1 GCA_017384185.1 Alistipes sp. | reverse complement strand
GTTGGCGCAGTACCGCCTGCTGGCAGAGGCTACGGGCGAGAAGCCGATATTGTTGCTCGACGATTTGTTTTACAAGTTGGATTTGGGACGTGTGGAGAAGTTGTTGGCGCTGGTAGGTGGCGACGACTTCGGGCAGATACTCATCACCGACTGTAACAAGCTGCGCTTAGAGTCAACACTCGAGCGTGCCGACAAGGAGTACTCGTTATTTATGGTCGAGGGAGGCGACGTGAAGCGATGAGACGAACGAAGACTATGCTTATAGGCGACGTGCTGGAGGAGTTTTTCTCTCGTCCCTACGTTGCGGCAAAGGTTGCCGAGGGTAAGCTACCCGACACGTGGCGTGAGGTTGTAGGCGAGCGTGCCGCAGCCCTGACAACGGAGCTACGGCTTGAGAATCACGTATTATATGCACACATCTCTTCGGCCGCCATTCGCTCGGAGCTATTCTACCGCCGTGATGCCATTGCCGCAGAGATAAATCGCCGCTCGGGGGTGAAGTTTGTTAATGTGGTGATAATAAAATAGGAGTTATAGGAGTTATAGGTGCTATGGGTATTATAGGCATTCATATAACACTTATAACACTTATAACACTTATAAAAAACAAAAAACCAGAGAACGATTCTCTGGTTTTTATTTTATTCTGACCCGAAAGGGCAGTTTTCTACTTTATAATCACTACCCTATTTGTGAAATATACAGGGAAGATGCTATCCGTAGAGCCGACACCCTTCCACGTGAGGCGAGAGCTCTCGATGCCGTGCGAGACGAGGTAGTCGTAAACAGCCTTGGCACGCTCCTCAGAGAGGGTCTGGTTATATGCAGGCGAGCCTGTCTTAGCATCGGCGTGACCTACGATGGTGAACGTCCTATCGGCGGGAGCCTCCTTGATGGTCTTCATAACAAGCTCCAACGATGCCTTAGCTCTATCGCTCAGGCGGGCGCTATTTATATTAAAGAATAGTGCCGTGGCACCCACAACGGTATGGACGGTCTGCTCCTGCTTAATCTCCTCACGGAGTGTTGTATTCTCCTTAACGGCCTGCTCGGCGATACTCTCCTGCGCCGCCAACTGCTCGACGAGCTTACCCTCATTGCGCTGAGTCTCAACCAGAGCCGCCTCGAGTGCGAGAATCGAAGCGAGGTAGCCATCTACATCATCCTGATTATACGAGCGACCCCAATCACGCTTATTGAAACGATAGGTAAGCCCCACCGTAGCCGAATATACCTGACCCGTCTTGCCAGCCAGCTCGGCAATGCCTCGTGGCATATCACGACCCGCCGAGAGCATAGCCTTCAGCTCAAGATTTATGTCCAGCGCATCGCTCACACGGAAGGTGTTTATCATACCACCAACGGCAGCCATACCACTCGATGCGTCGGAATTGACGTTTACGATGCTCACACCCGCACCCGCAAAGAGCTTGGCGTAATAGACTCTATCCTCACGGTAGCCGCCAATCCAATTCGAGAGGTTCAACACCGCATCGGCGTGGGGGAAAATCCAGTTACTCTTCAAGCCGTTGTCGTCCGAGACGTTGAGCTGACCCCAGATAAATTGCAGGCGGGCACCCACGATAGGATTAAACCACTTCGTTGCACCAAGCTCAACCTGCCAACCCACGTCGCCCGTAGATTTTTGGTGGTTGCCCCACTTGTTCCACGCCACGGCATTCACACCGCCGCCTAACGTAAGCTCCCAATTAGAGCCGAAACTGTTGTTGGTGATACCCCGCCAGCGCAGATACTCCGCCGACTCCTGAGCATTAACACCCACTGCTGAGAAAGCTAAAAAAGCGAAAGAAAGTAAAAACTTTTTCATAACTAAAACTATTTATGTGCTGTAAAATAACCGCCGTTAAATACACACCATTAATATATATAGCTCTCTTCGCTTACTTGGTTTGGGTATAGTTGCTCTGTCGTATATGCAAATGTCCGGCAAAAGTGCAAAGAAAAAGGGCGAAAAACAAGCCGATGAAAAAATCTGACCTGTTTTACGCCCTTTTCTGCTCTATAAAAACGCTTCTGCGCTATGCGCTCAGTCGATTAACCGCACTTTGAGTAGCCGCAAGACATACAAGTGAGGCAACCGTTCTGGTAAGCCATCTCCTCCTGACCACACTGCGGACACTTGCCCTTAGACTTCGTACCGTCGGCAATGTACTGCTTCAAGGCACGCTGAACACCATTCTTCCAAGTGTTGATGCTCTCGCTATTGAGGTGCAAGCCGTCGATGAGGTGTACAACCTTGTCGATAGGCATACCGTGACGCAATACGCCCGAAATCAACTTAGCATAGTTCCAGAACTCCTCGTCGAACAAACGTGAGATACCGCCGATAGTGTTGACATATCCGTAGCGGTCCTTATACTGGAAGTCGTAACGCTTCGAGCCATCCTCCTCACGCACCTTGATAATCCAGCCCTTAGTAATCTTGGGAGGGATATACATAGCATCCTCCTCAATCTTACCGGTGAAAATCTCGTAGGGACGCTCGTCCTGGATACCTACGAATGCAATCCACGCCTCGCTACCGTTCTTGAAACGAACCACATCGGCAGGGATAGACTTGGGTCGCTTGTTAGCCGGCGATACATCAACGCACTTCTTAGCCTCCTTCTTACCCTTAGTGTCAACCAGCACACCTGCACGGCAGCCGTCACGATAAACGGTAACACCCTTACAGCCACACTCCCACGCTGTGTGATATACGTCGGCTACCAACTGCTCGCTAACATCGTGCGGGAGGTTAACCGTAACAGAGATTGAGTGGTCAACCCACTTCTGGATAGCACCCTGCATACGCACCTTAGCAACCCAGTCGATGTCGTTTGCCGTAGCACCGTAGTAGGGCGATGCCTCCAGCAACTTCGAGAGCTCGTCGTCAGAGATTGACTGCAACTTCGTTGTGTCGAAGCCACTCTTCTCCAACCACTTAACGAACTGGTGGTGATATACGTAGTACTCCTCGAACTTCTCGCCCATCTCGTCCACGAAGTCGGCAGTCTTACCAACATCCGAGGGGTTAATCTTACGGCGGCGCTTATAAACGGGACGGAACACAGGCTCGATACCCGATGTTGTCTGCGACATAAGCGATGTTGTGCCCGTAGGAGCGATAGTAAGCATAGCGATGTTACGACGACCCGACTTAACCATCTGCTCGTAGAGCTCGGGGTCGTGCTCCTTGATACGCTGAATCATAGGATTAGAGGCCTCACGTGCGGCATCGTAGATGGGGAACGCACCACGCTCCTCTGCCATCTTAACAGATGCACGGTAAGCCTCGATAGCCAACGTGCGGTGTACGCTTACGGCGAAGTCGATAGCCTCGTCTGAGCCGTAGCGCAGACCCAACGCTGCCAACATATCGCCCTCGGCAGTGATGCCAAGACCTGTACGACGACCACGCAACGCCATATCCTTAATCTTCTTCCACAACTCGTGCTCGACGTGGCGGATATCAGCCTCCTCGGGGTCGCTGGCTACCTTATTAATAATCAACTCTACCTTCTCCAACTCGAGGTCGATGATGTCATCCATCATACGCATAGCCTTGCCCACGTGCTCACGGAAGAGGTCGAAGTTGAACTTAGCCTCAGCCGTAAAGGGATTCTCAACGTAGCTCAACAAGTTGAGTGCCAACAGACGGCAGCTATCGTAAGGACACAAGGGAATCTCGCCACAGGGGTTGGTAGATACGGTATTGAAACCGAGGTCGGCATAGCAGTCGGGCACACTCTCACGGATGATTGTATCCCAGAACAATACGCCCGGCTCGGCAGACTGCCAAGCGTTGTGGATAATCTTGTCCCACAACTTCTTAGCGTCGATGTCGGCAGTCATCTTAGGCTCGTTGCTGTCGATAGGGAACTGCTGGCGGTATGTGCGACCCTCGTGTGCGGCACGCATAAACTCGTCGTCAATCTTGATTGAGACGTTGGCGCCCGTAACCTTACCCGACTGAGTCTTAGCGTCGATGAAACGCTCAGCATCGGGGTGCTTGATAGAGAGTGAGAGCATCAACGCTCCACGACGACCATCCTGTGCAACCTCACGTGTAGAGTTTGAGTAGCGCTCCATAAAGGGAACGATACCCGTAGATGTGAGGGCTGAGTTCAAGACGGGAGTACCCGTAGGACGCAACTCCGAGAGGTCGTGACCCACGCCACCACGGCGCTTCATCAACTGCACCTGCTCCTCGTCCATACGGAAGATACCACCGTAAGAGTCGGCGTGCTGGCGGTTACCGATAACAAAGCAGTTTGACAGAGAAGCCACCTGCAAATTGTTACCGATACCGGTCATAGGACCACCCTGAGGGATGATGTAACGGAAATGGTCGAGAAGTGAGAATACCTCCTCCTTCTTCAAGGGGTTGGGGTACTTCATCTCGATGCGCTCGATTTCGGCAGCGATACGATGGTGCATATCCTCGGGTGTACGCTCATAGATGTGACCATAAGAGTCCTTGAGCGCATATTTGCTCACCCACACGGTTGCAGCAAGGTCATCACCGGCGAAATACTCTTTCGACGCAGCCACGGCGTCGTTGTAGCTCACCTCGGTGAGGTTTGTTGGATTTTTTGACATAAGTGGTTGTATTTTATTATTTTATATTGCGATATATGTGTATGCGTGATTAATAGCGCTCATTGCACCAATACAAAGGTCTTAAAAAAAGTGGCGTAAAACTAATTTTTCGGGGACTATTTATTGACAACTTTATTAACAAAAATAAAAACACGCCCCAGAGATAATTCTGGGGCGTGTTTTAGAATTTTAGGGCGTGAGCTTATCGTGTAACGGTAGCGTCAATCTCAACCATTGCACCCATAGGCAACTTAGCAACCTCGTAGCACACACGTGCAGGCATCTGCTCAGTAAAGAATGTAGCATAAACGCCATTCATTGCAGCGAAGTCGGCGATATTGTCCAACAAAACGGTAACCTTCACAACGTCGGCGAGGGTATAACCCGCCTCCTCGATGATGTAGCGGAGGTTTGTGAGCGACTGGCGAGTCTGCTCCTCGATACCCTCGGCCATCTTGCCTGTTGCAGCGTCGATGGGAAGCTGACCCGAAACGTAGAGTGTGCCGTTGCTCTCAACAGCCTGAGAATAGGGACCCACAGCCTTGGGAGCCAGGGGCGATGCGATAATCTTCTTCATAATATTTCTCGTTTTTAGTTATAAATTTCTTGCTCTTTAGCCACGTAGGCTGACACAAAGATACAAATTTTATAATAAGAATCGTAATTGTTGCCAAAACAGATTGGAGTTTACCATAAAAAAGAGTATTTTTGTAGGAATATTTTAACATTATGAAGATTATGAAAAGATTTTTCCTCTTTGCAATTGCTATGATTGCGGCTGTGGCTTGCGCCCCAAAAGAAAATGCGCCCAAGGCTGAGCACCTATTTGTTATCGCCTTCGACGGCTGGGGCTCATACGCTATGGAGCACGTCGATATGCCCAACACACGTGCCTTGATGGCTGAGGGTTCATACACACTCAACAAGCGCACCGTACTCCCCTCGGACAGCGCACCCAACTGGGCTTCGATGTTTATGGGCGCACCCAACGAGTTCCACGGCTGGTCGAACAACGGCAGTGGTCCCGATGTTGAGCCTGTATATGTGAATGAGAATGGTAACTTCCCCTCAATCTTCTCAATCTTGCGTGAGCAGAAGCCCGAGGCGAAGTCATCGTGCGTATATGAGTGGGGCGGCATCAAGCCTTTGATTGACCACAAATCTATCAGCTACTGCACAAAGCAGAAGCAGGAGGATATTACAGGCGTAACGGTTGATTATATCAAGAGCGAGAAGCCTGAGCTTATGGTAGTTATCTACGACGACCCCGACCACGTAGGTCACGCCTCAGGTCACGCTACACCCGACTACTACGCTAAGTTGGAGCAGTTGGACTCATACCTTGGCAAGATTATCGAGGCTATCAAGGAGGCAGGCATCTACGACGATAGCATCATCATCGTAACCTCTGACCACGGCGGTATCAACACCAGCCACGGCGGTCGCAGCTC
>JAFNUH010000086.1 GCA_017384185.1 Alistipes sp. | reverse complement strand
GGAGTATATGCATATTATCGAGAACACCTCTTGCATCAAGCGTTGGGACGCTGCGCCCGAGCTGGAGGGTGCTATTGAGTTTGGACGTTATATCTCTTCAAAGGGCGTTGTAACCTCTATTGCCCACACTACGGCAAACTATAAGGTCGTGAAGGCTGCTTGCGAGGCGGGATATTCTCTTGCTACGCATTTCTATAACGCAATGACGGGCGTTCACAAAAAGCGTGAGTTTAAGTACGAAGGAACAATCGAGAGCATCTATTTGATGGACGGAATGAATGTTGAGCTGGTTGCTGACGGCATTCACGTGCCTCCCGTAATCTTGCGTATGGTACATAAGATGAAGGGTGTTGAGCGTACTTGTCTTATTACAGATGCTATGGGATGCACGGCAAGTGACAGCAAGGAGGCTTTTGACCCACGTGTGATTATTGAGGATGGCGTTTGTAAACTCTCCGACCGTTCGGCTATTGCGGGTAGTATTGCCACGATGGACCGCCTGATTCGTACGATGGTTCAGCAGGCTGAAATACCGCTTGAGGATGCCGTACGTATGGCTTCTGAGACGCCCGCCCGCATAATGGGTATATACGACCGTAAGGGCTCGCTTGACAAGGGTAAGGATGCCGATGTAATTATAATGGACGAGAATCTTGAATTGAAAGGCGTATGGTCGATGGGTCGAAAAGTTGAGATATAAACAAAAAGGCTATCCTTTCAAGGATAGCCTTTATGATTTAGGCATTACTTATTACTCCTATAATATTATTTTACACTCTCTTCTTTTTGCCCGAGAAATGTTCTACGTCGATGGCGATGATGGTTGTGCGGTGAAGAGAACGTTCGATGGCTTGGAGTCCTTGTTCAAGATGTGCGGGGGAGTATTTTTCGACTATTGCACGCAATGCGTTGCGACGTTCAGCATCATCTTCCACAATTGACGCTCGTCCCGAAACGATAACAGACTCAAACTCCGTAGTGAACTCCTCGGGCACCACCCTGCGCTCGCCAACCACGCAAAATGAGACACGTGAATCGTTCTTCAATGCTCGTAATTTACGACCTTCTGTGGCACAATGCAGATAGATTCTATTACCAACAACCGCATAGTTCATGGGCACACCATATCCACCCTCCTCGGTTGCAAGTGAGAGCACACCATACTCGCCACCTCGCAACAACTCCTCGGCACGAGACTCCTCGAGCACTCTATCCTGACGGCGCACCGCAGCAGTATCGTAACGCATTACAGCAACTTTTTCTTTGACGGTATAACAATAAAATCCTTCAAATAGAATGGCTCAAAGTAGGCTATATCCTCAGTCTGACCTGCCGACAAACGCTGCTCTGCCAGGCGAGCCAAGCCACGGGCAGAAGGTGTAATATTGATATATGTAGCATCGGGGAGCACCTCACGGCACTTAGCGGCTCCATTGCCAAACATTACCAACTGACGCTCACGACGCACATCGGCGAAGGTCTGCTCCGTTACAACCTCTGCCGTAACATCGCTCAAAGCATTACCCTTAGCATCAAACAGGCGTGTATAAACCTCCATACGGCGAGCATCTACCATCGGACAGAGAACTGCATTCTCCCAATTATCGACATCGAGGATACCAGCATCGTTATCTTCGATAGCTACTGCAGCCATTGCATCCAACGACCCCACGGCAACCAAAGGAATACCCAATCCATAGCAGAGTCCCTTAGCGAACGACACACCGATACGCAAGCCCGTATAAGAGCCTGGACCCATACCCACGGCTACGGCATCCAACTCATCGGGCGAGATACCCGTCTCACGTAGCAACTCATCTACAAAAACACCAACCTTTTTAGCGTGGTCACGACCCTCATCGCTCTCTCGCAGAGATACAAGCTCTCCATCACGAGCAACACCAACCGAACAGATATCGGTGCCTGTTTCAATACATAAAATTAGTGACATATATTATAGTTATATCAGTTCAAAATACTCCAACGCACGACTAACACCATCCTCATCGACACCCGATGTGACATAGTCGGCAACATCTTTCAGCGGCTGGCAGGCATTGCCCATAGCAACACCCAAGGCAACATCACGCACCAACGACACATCGTTTCCGCCATCGCCAAATGCCATAGCTTCATCCATCGTAAGACCATAATACTCCATAACCTTCACCGCCGCCAGCGACTTATCTATGCCTCGCATATTAACATCCATAAATAGCTCTGTCCAGCGACTACCCACGCACTCGGGCAACTGCGGCAAAATCTCCTGCTCAAGTTCGTGGCTTATATAGGGGCACACCTGCAACACCTTTTGTTGAGCAGCAATCTCACGCAAAGGAGCTACGGCGGGGATAATATCCACCATATCTATTGCTCGCTGCACCTCGTCGGTAATCTTCTCCACAAAGATATTCTCCTGTGTCATCAGCTCCATAGCAAAGCCATACTGATCCATAAGCGAGAATATGCGCTCAACGGTGTCGTGCGGAAATGACTGTTCATAAATAACCTCGCCTGAAGATGTAAGGCAGTAGCTACCGTTTACGGTGATATATCCATCAACCTCAATATCACGCACAACATCGGTGTGACGCAGCAGACGACCCGTAGCGATGAAGACCTTGACACCTCGCTCTCGCAGACGTGCTATCGCCTTGCGAGCCGAGTCGGGCACGGTATGCGTGGTGAAGCTCACCAGCGTACCATCAATATCAAAAAATACCGCTTTTATCCTATTCTTCATACCTACTCAATTTTATGCAGACCATCGCACGAGACATAGTGCTCCGTGATACCTATCTCCTCCATCCATCGGCGAGTGGTTACGCTCTCAAACTGAGCCGTATTAAAGCCCTCTCCCCTATCATTATTGTAGAGCCACGTAGCCGTAGGCCACAAGCAAGCACGAAACTTGATGCTCTTATAGAACTGCTCGCTACAACCTCGCTGACCGTGGTGCGCCAACTGCAGGTAGTCGCAGTTAAGCAGCTCAGCATACTCCGAAGCGAGTAGCTTATCGCCCGCCTCAACGCCCAAATCGCCTAAAAACACAACAGATTTTTGGTCGTCCCAGACACGTATAACCATACTCGAATTGTTATATGTGTTCGCCATAATCTCGGGGTTACGGATAGCCAATACTTTGAAGTGTACGCCATCAATCTCCCACTCCTGACCCAGGGCGCAATCTACAACCTCAAAATCGGTTGCGCCATCGAGCATCGAGTAGAACTTACGTGTATTCTCAGCCGAGCCCGCCTCGCCGTCAATCAAATTATCAGTATATCGTGAGTGATAAATCTTGCCTATCGTCAGACCTTGACGCTGCTCCATAAGTTCCATCATAGCATCGATGTGGTCACCGTGGGGATGTGTTACAATCCAGGCATCTACCTTATTGCCCAAACCCGCCAAAAATCCTCGCAGATAATCTGCCTCAGGAGCCTTGCCTCCATCCATCGCTATGATATGACCATTGGCTGTACGGATAACATACGAGTTGCCGTGGTCGTCCGCCTGCGAAGGAAGCTGCCACAGTGTAAAGGTACTCTTCTCGGCGCAACTGCACAGCGTAAGAGCCGTCAAAAGCATTAGAAATAGGTTCTTCATAATATTAGGTTATCTTCTGGTTAGCATTTATTTATATCGCTTCATCGCCTTGTCCATCTCTCGCTTTGCATCATTCTCCTTGAGATACTCACGCTTATCATATGCCTT
>JAFNUH010000085.1 GCA_017384185.1 Alistipes sp. | reverse complement strand
GGGTTTACGTGCAAGATATAATCATCGCCAATAAGCTCCGCCAGACAGTCGCCAGCACGCTCCAAACGAGCCTTCACACGAGGAATCAAGATATTCTTTACATCCTCACGAATCAAGCGCTGCATCATAATCTCAGCCTCCTTCTCCGAGCGCTCCTCGGTAGGACGCACAAACTCATCGTGCTGAGTAGATACTACGATAGTGTGTACACGTGTGGGCTTACCCGTAGCCTCGTCATACTCCATTGTAACCTGACTCTTGGCATCGGGACGAAGGTAGGTCATAGTCTCACCCTCACGGCGAATAACTGCCAGCTCCTTCAAGATTACGTGCGAGAGAATAAGTGTTGCGGGCATATACTCACGAGTCTCGTTGCAGGCATAACCGAACATAATACCCTGGTCACCAGCGCCCTGCTGCTCGGCGTCATCACGCTCAACGCCCTGGTTAATATCCGACGACTGCTCGTGAATAGCCGACAAGATACCGCACGATGCAGCATCGAACTGATACTCGCTCTTATTGTAGCCAATACGGTCGATTACACGGCGTGCTACGCTCTGAATATCGACATAAGCTGACGACTTAACCTCGCCCGATACAACTACCAAACCCGTTGTACAGAGTGTCTCACAAGCTACCTTTGACTGTGAATCGTGACGAAGAAACTCGTCCAAAATAGCATCCGAAATCTGGTCTGCCACCTTATCGGGATGACCCTCCGACACAGACTCCGATGTAAATAAAAAAGCCATACTTTAATAGTTTTTATGTTTCAAACAATTAAACGTATGGAAGATTGACTGTTGTATGCTGAATGTTGCTGGTTTAGCATTTTTTTCGTGGTTGCAAGCAGTCCAAATCCTTCCACATCAATTTTCGGCTGCAAAAGTAATACATTTTTTACAAACATCCTATCGCTACGCAAAAAATCGCACTCACAGAACAAACACAAACAATTATCGTCTTAAAACCTCATTTCGCCAACGCATATAACCCGCTATGGCTAAAGCAGAATAGAGAACATATAAAGATGCCGTAATAGGAATATCCTTATAAATATAGAGACCAACGGTAATTACATCAACCACCAGCCACACCAACCACTGCTCAACATATTTGCGTGAGAGCATCCAGTAAGCGACAATACATAGCGCAGTTGATAGCGAATCCCAGAAGGGTACCGTACTATCGGTAAATCGCACCAGCACCCAATAAATTACAACGTGCGCCACGGCATACATCACGATGATGAGAGGCACGACACGAATAGGTGTAAATGCAATTTTAAGTTGCCCACTATCTTCTGACTTACGGCTCCACGCAAAAAGTCCATACACGCCCGCCGCAATATAGTATAGCTGCATCGAAAAATCGGCATATAGTCCCGAACGATAATAGAGTGTACCGTGGACAATAGGCATAATAAGTCCCACAACCCACAACCATATATTTGCCTTATACTCAAGGTAAAGATAAGTAAGCCCGAGTGCTACGCCAACAATCTGCAAAATAAGTTTCAAATCCATATCGAAGAAAAATAAAATTTCTACCTCCAATATACCCATTACGCTTATCAGAGGTAGAAATCATCAATTAAAATGCAACGGTCACATTTGCCAACACGTGCAACGGAGCCTGCGGGAAGTAGTATGCCTCGTCGTAACGCTCACCATCCCACATATATGAGTAGCCGTAGCCATTGCTGCAATACTCCTTATTAAAGAGGTTATAGACGGCAACACCCAAACGGACATTCTTTGCCGAGTGCGACTTAAATCTATAACCCAAATCGAGGTTCGTTACCGTATAGGCATCGAGCGTCAGCGCCTCAACCTCGTTATTTGTGAAGTACTGCTTTCCTACGTGCTGAGTGCGCATCACAGCCTCAAAGCCTCCAATGTGAAAATCCAAATATGCAGAGGCTATGACCGAGGGCGAATATGCGATGGTCATATCTCCGAGATTTTCGCCATACGTGGGGCTGTCGGCAAGCATATCTACATAGTCGAGAATCTTATTACGGCTAAGCGTAGCACTTCCGCCCAACGTAAACCAGCGTGTAGGGCGCACCGCAGCGGTAAGCTCCACGCCAAGACGATATGAGTCGGGAACATTGACATTGAGTGCATCCGAGCTATCGTTTACCATACCCGTAGGGATTAGCTGATTACGATACTTCATATAGTAGAGATTTGCCGCAAGCGACACCACGGGAGAGGTGTAGTCGTAACCCAACTCATAGTCGTAGAGCAACTCCGACTTAGGCTGAGTCTGATCCTTGGCAAACATATATCTAT
>JAFNUH010000084.1 GCA_017384185.1 Alistipes sp. | reverse complement strand
TAAACTGCGCTCTTGTCAGCCTCATCTACCTGAGCAGCTGCTGCAGCCTCACCCAACTCGATAACCTTATCGTAATCCTTCTTCAAGAAGTAAGCCTGTACCAAAACCTTCTGCTTCAAAGCCTCGTCAGCGATAGACTCTGCCATAGCTATGATGCCGTCGAAGTCGTTAGCCTGCTGCAACTGAGCAATCTTATTATTTGTGTACTGAGCAATCTTAGCCTTAGCGTCAGCGATAGCTGCGTCATACTTCTGACCTGCGGGAAGAGCAGCAACCTCAGAGCAAACCTTTACACCCTCAGCATACTTATCCATCTTGAAGTAGCTCTCAGCCAAGTTCAAAGCCATAGCTGTGTTCTTCTTATCAGCCTCGTAACCCTTAGCGAAGATCTCAGCAGCCTTCTCGTAGTTACCGCCGTTGAAGTACTCACCACCCTGTGACTGGAATACCATACCCAACATACGACCAGCGTTGTTCTTTACGGTAGTGTTCTTGTACAATGTAGCCTTCTCGATAGCTGTGTTCAACACCTTGATAGCCTCAGCATACTTAGCATCCTTAGCCTCGGGTGTAGCAGCCTTCTGTGCTGCAGCTGCAGCTGTGCGACCTACATAGAAGTAAGCGATAGGAAGGTTCTTCTTTGCGCTGTTTACCTGCTCGAGAACAGCATCCTCCTCAGAGTCAGCGCCCTCAGCGATAACCTTCTCCAAAAGCTCAGTAGCCTTAGCATAATTCTTAGCACCGAGAGCATCGTTAGCCTCCTGTGCAACAGCGAGTACATCGGTCTGCGCAAAAGCAACGCTAAAGCCCATCAGCGCAACTACCAACAAAACAAATTTTCTCATAATTTAAAGTGTTTTAATTAGGTTATTATTTAATATTTATATCCGAATTAATCAAATTTGGTCTTACAACTTGCAAAGTTACGCATTTTTTCCTTACGACAAAATTTTGTACCCCTCCAAATTTCATCTTCTACCTCAGAGTCTTAAAAAAATCCTTCATCAGCGCCTCACACTCCTCGACAAGCACACCTCGCTCGACGATGGTCTTTGGGTGAAAAATACGCCCCGAAACAGTAGTAAAGCCTCGCTTGGGGTCATCGGCGCCGTACACTACCCTATCAATCTGGCTCCACGCCAAAGCTCCTGCACACATAATACAAGGTTCAACGGTAACATATAGCGTACACTCCTTCAAATACTTGCCTCCAAGTGTCGAAGCGGCCGCCGTAATACACTGCATCTCGGCGTGAGCCGTAGCGTCGCATAGCGTCTCGACCAGATTATGCCCTCTGCCTATAACCCTATCGCCACAAACAATGACGGCTCCGATGGGGACCTCCTGCTCTTTTAACGCTTTTCGGGCCTCATCTATTGCCATACGCATAAACTTTTCGTCACGCTGGGTGTTATTTTTTGTCTGCTCCTCCATAAAAACGATGGCGAATTTAATAAATTCGTCACTAAAAAACAAACATAGTAGAAAATATCCATTTTTTCGTATATTTGCATACTATAAACGAATTTAATTATAAAAACACAATAAACTATGTACAGAAGTCATACTTGTGGCGAGCTTCGTATTGACCACGTAGGTCAGAGCGTAACGCTTGCTGGCTGGGTGCAGAAGGTGCGTAATTTGGGTGCGATGACCTTCATCGACCTGCGTGACCGTTATGGTATCACCCAGATTGTTGTAGAGGAGAACTCTCCCGAGCAGACCCGTGAGGTTGCTTCAAAGTTGGGTCGTGAGTTTGTTTTGCAGGCTACGGGTCGTGTAATCGAGCGTTCATCGAAGAATCCCAAGATGCCTACGGGTGATATTGAGGTTGCTATCGACGAGTTGAAAATCCTGAACGAGGCGCAGACACCTCCCTTCACCATTGAGGAGAACTCAGATGGTGGCGACGACCTTCGTATGAAGTATCGTTACCTCGACTTGCGTCGTCCTCCCTTGCAGCGTAATATGGAGTTGCGTCACCGTATGGCACACGCCATCCGCACGTTCCTCGACAAGGAGGGATTCCTCGAAATTGAGACTCCCTACCTTGTAGGCTCTACTCCCGAGGGTGCTCGTGACTTCGTCGTTCCAAGCCGTATGAACCCCAACCAGTTCTACGCTCTTCCGCAGTCACCTCAGACTTTGAAGCAGTTGTTGATGGTTGCCGGCTACGACCGTTACTTCCAGATTGTACGTTGCTTCCGTGATGAGGATCTTCGTGCAGACCGTCAGCCTGAGTTTACACAGATTGACTGCGAGATGTCGTTCGTAGAGCAGGAGGATGTATTGGAGGTATTCGAGCGCTGGGCAAAGTATATGTTCAAGGATGTAATGAACATCGACTTCACTGCTCCTTTCCAGCGTATGCCCTGGATTGAGGCTATGGAGAAGTACGGTTCAGACAAGCCCGACTTGCGTTTCGGTATGGAGTTCCACGATATTACAGACCTCGCTCACGGTCACTCATTCCCCGTATTTGACGATGCGGAGTATGTAGTAGGCTTCGCAGCAACAGGTTGCGCTGGCTACACTCGCAAGCAGATTGATGCCTTGACTGAGTATGTAAAGCGTCCTCAGGTGGGTGCTAAGGGTCTTGTATGGATTCGTATGGATGAGCAGGGTAACCTCAAGTCATCTATCGATAAGTTCTTCACACCCGAGGATTTGAAGGCTATTGCCGAGCGTATGGAGGCTAAGGCTGGCGACTTGATGCTCGTATTGTGTGGCAAGAAGTTCAAGGCTCTCACACAGCTTTGCGCATTGCGTCTGCACGTTGCCGAGTTGCTTGGTCTGCGTGACCCGAAGAAGTTTGCTCCGTTGTGGATTGTTGACTTCCCGATGTTCGAGTGGGACGACGAGACAGAGCGCTACTACGCTATGCACCACCCCTTCACATCGCCCAAGCCCGAGGATGTACCCTACCTTGAGAGCGATCCGGGTCGTGTACGTGCCAACGCTTACGACTTTGTATGTAACGGTACGGAGATTGGTGGTGGTTCAATCCGTATCCACGACGCACAGTTGCAGGCTCTTATCTTCAAGATTTTGGGCTTCACACCCGAGAAGGCTCAGGAGCAGTTTGGCTTCTTGATGAACGCATTTAAGTTCGGTGCGCCTCCTCACGGTGGTTTGGCATTCGGTTTTGACCGTTTGTGCTCATTGTTCGGTGGCTCGGAGTCTATTCGTGACTTCATCGCATTCCCGAAGAACAATGCAGGTCGTGACGTGATGTTGGATGCTCCCTCGGTTATCGACCAGTCACAGCTCGACGAGTTGTATCTCTCGCTCGTAAAACCAGAGTAACGGCTATATAATATAAGTAAAAGGCGACCTTTTCGGGTCGCCTTTCTTGTTTATTCGTAACAACAATATCACTAAAAATAGTATCCTTTTATTATGAGCTGTGGCTATTAATTAGATAGCCTCAAAATCCTCCTTGCCTGCTCCGCACAAAGGGCATACCCAATCCTCGGGTAAATTCTCAAAAGCTGTTCCAGCTGCGATACCATTCTCGGGGTCACCAATTGCAGGGTCATAAATCCATCCACAGGGGTTGCATACGTACTTATCCATAATCTTTATTGTTTTTGTTTGTTTATAAATATTTCATTTTTCCTATTGCAAAAGTAATACACAAAACCTGCAAAAACACGCAAAAACGATAAAAAGATTTTACTGTGCTATAAGCCCAACTTATTACACGCTCAACCGTATAAAAAAAAGACTGCCTAACAAAAGTTAAGCAGTCTAATAATATGTATGATAATTTCTATTGCAAGCGTTACGCAGAAATCATCTTAAAAACAGTTTATACCAAGCCAGAGAATCCCATAAACGCCATAGCAAGGATAGCGGCTGTAATCAAAGCAATAGGATTACCCTTAAATGCTGCGGGCACGCCATCCAACTCCAAACGCTCACGAATACCTGCGAACAACACCAAAGCCATAGCAAAACCTATAGCAGTTGCCACTGAATATGTGAAGCTCTGCAAGAGGTTAAACTCCTTCTGAATCATAAGGATTGCCACACCCAACACGGCGCAGTTTGTAGTAATCAACGGAAGGAAGATACCCAATGCCTGATACAGAGAGGGCGACACCTTCTTCAAAACAATCTCAACCATCTGCACCATCCCCGAAGTGTCTGTCTTCTGCACCAGCATCTCTCCCCTGGCCGCCGGCGAAAAGTTCTCCGCACTCATCCGCGAGCGCGACAACATCTTCTTTGAGACCAACAGCTTCGGCGAATGCCAGAC
>JAFNUH010000083.1 GCA_017384185.1 Alistipes sp. | reverse complement strand
GCAGATTGGCGCTCGCCAGGAGGCGGGTCGCATTGGCGGTATTGGAGCTTGCGGACGTGAGTTGTGCTGTGCATCGTGGGTGTCGAGCTTCTCAAGCGTGACGACAAATGCCGCACGTGTACAAGATATTTCGCTCAACCCGCAGAAGCTGGCAGGACAGTGCTCGAAGCTAAAATGTTGTCTGATGTATGAGTATGACGTATATGCCGATGCACGCCAAAAGCTACCTCGTGTACGTGAGCCGTTGCAGGCGATGGATGGCGAGTATTACTTGGTTAAGACCGATATTTTAGGTCGCACGATGTCGTTCAGCAGTAGCAAAGATGCTATGGTGAATGTTGTCACCATCCCCACATCTCGTGTGCGTGAGATTATCGCCGCCAACCGTGCTGGTCGCAAAGTGGACTCAATTATCGACAAGGATAGCATCCAGACCGTTGAAGAGCCCACATTCCGCACCGAGGAGGATAGCATCACACGTTTCGACAACCAGAACAAGCGTCGTCGCAACCGCAACCGCCGAGATAAGGATTCACGTCAACGACAGCCTAAGGTGGCAGATAGCGCAACACCGCAGGAGGGCGAGCCCAGAGCTGAACAACCTCGTGAGGAGCGTCGCCGTGATGACCGTCGTGATGACCGTCGTGATGACCGTCGTGATGACCGTCGCCGTCAGCGTCCCAACCGTCATAACCGCCCCACAGAGGGTCCTACTGACGTAGCACAGCAGAGCGAGGGCGAGAATCGTGAGCCAAGAGAGAACCGTGACAACCGAGAGCGTCGTGACCGTCGTCGCAACAACCGAGGACGTGGACGTGGCGAGGGTGGCAGACACGGTGGCGAGAGAGAGGCAGGAGGTGAAAACAATGCAAATAACGAGCAGTAACAGGATGCGAGTTATTTGCAAAGTATTTATCCTTGCGGTATCGGCGTTGCTTTTTACGCAGTGCCGTGTGACGGAGTGTCAGGTTGTTATGGCAGATGTGAATATTGACGGGTGGAGTGACGAGATTACGCTCTCGCACATAAACCGAGATACGACCTCACGCTATGCACTGAACCTCGCACTGCACGTAAACCGCCTCTTTAATGCCAATGAGTTAGATGTTGTGATTACAACGATGACACCCGACTCGTTGCGCTATACCGAGCACGTAACGCTCCCCATAAATACCCCGTGGAGCACAGAGACGGAGTCAACGACAGATATTGTTATACCCTATCGCCAGGATGTGCATCTGCGCTGCTTGGGCGAATATAAGATAATGCTTGCCCCACAACAAGATATTGTAGGCGTGGAGGCAGCAGGAATAAATTTTCAACCGCAAAAATAGATTAACGTGGGAAAAGATAAACTCAGACGATTTGCCGAGAACCTCACATTCGAGTGTATGGTACAGCCCGAATTCGAGGATATTTTTCATAAGGACCACCCCCTGAAGGGTCGCTGGCATAAGGATTTCTTCAAGAATGACAACCCCATCATCTTGGAGCTTGGTTGTGGCAAGGGCGAGTACACTATCGCCTTGGCGGAGCGCAACCCCAATGCAAACTATATTGGCGTGGATATTAAGGGTGCCCGTATGTGGCGAGGTGCAAAGACCGCAACCGAAAATGGTATGAAGAATGTCGGTTTCCTGCGCACCCGCATCGAGTTTATCAACTCGTTTTTTGCTGAGGGCGAGGTTGCCGAGATATGGATTACCTTCCCCGACCCGCAGCTCAAGACACGCCGTGCGAAGAAGCGTTTGACATCGCCTATCTTCCTTGAGTACTATGCTCAGTTCTTGGCTGCCGACGGCTGGATTAATCTCAAAACCGACTCACAACACCTCTACGGCTACACAAACGAGGTTGTGCGCCACTTCTCACTGCCTTGCGAGGCGTCGAACAACGACATCTACGGCACGGGCTATGCCGATGCTGAGTTGTCAGTAAAGACCGCATACGAGACGAAGTTCTTGCAGCGTGGCTTGCCCATCACCTACACACGCTTCTCACTTGCCGGAGGCACGAAGTTCCCGATGTTTGAGTGGGAGGAGGATGAGAAATTAGAGAAAGACAACGAGGAGGCACGAATCGGAATCAGCAAGTGCTAAAATAAAAGGTGATAACGTATTGTTATCACCTTTTTATTATCTTCGCCCCCATATCGGGCCACTCGTTGTAGAAGCGTTCGATATAGGCTTTCTCCTCATCGGTGCAGCCGACCATTAGTTTCATCTCGGCATCACCTTTATCTAAATCGACAGTGCAAATCACAGCATCCAAACCTCGCTCTCTGTCGCTACCCAGCCACACATCAATGCCCTCGCCATCGTTTGACGAAGTGCCATCCAAATAACCATAATCCAGCGCATATACAATCTCCGTAAAGCGGGGATGGTGCGACCCTCGTGGGCGGTCGATAACAATTTGACAGCGCTCAAGCAGAGCATCCAATCGCTGCCAGAAAACATCGTTACTCATTCTCAATCAATTTATTATCCTCCTCAGCACAACTCTCCTCAACAAGACGTGCCGACTGACGCTTCGCCGTAGGAAGTCCCAACCGACGCAGTTTCTCGCCCACACGCACAATATTATTATTACCGTGGCACAGACGCTTATACGCCTCGTCATACTTGGCACGTGCCTGCTCCAGACCAGCACCGACACCCTCCAATGCCGCCGTAAATGCCACAAGCTGCTCGTAGAGCGTAACGCCAAACTTAATGATATTCTCCTGATTCTTTGTCTGGTCATCCCTGCGCCACAAATCATCCACCAACTTCAACAACGCAAAGAGATTCGTGGGCGACGAAACAACAACTTTCTTATCGTAGGCGTCGCTCCAAATCGTATGGTCCTCCTTGAGTGCATCCAAAAATGCCGGCTCATTAGGCACGAACATCACAACAAAATCGGGCGACTGCATCAACTGCTGATACTTCTTGACACTCAGCTCCTTAACGTGCTGGCGAACAGATGCAATATGCGCCGCCATAGCTACTCGACGCTCCGCCTCCGTCTGCGCCGAGACATAATTTACGTAAGCCGTAAGCGAGACCTTCGAGTCGATTACAATCTGCTTATTATTAGGCAGATACAACACCACATCGGGGCGCAGGTTGCTTCCCGCCTCGTCCTTCACGTTGAGCTGCGTCTGGTAATGCACGCCACGAATAAGATTTGAATTATCGAGGATTGTCTCGAGTATCACCTCGCCCCAATCGCCCTGCACCTTAGAGTTTCCTCGCAAAGCATTTGTAAGGTTGGTCGTTTCGGTGGTAATCTGCACGTTCAGCTCCATCAGTCGCTGCAGCTCGTTTTTCAGCACGCCGCTCTGCTCGTTTTGGTGCGTAAAGATACTCTCAACACGAGTGCGGAACTCTACGATGTTATCTTTGAATGGCTTGAGAATCAAGTCCATCGACTCACGATTCTCCTCCTTGAAACGACGGCTCTGCTCGCCCAGCACATCGCCAGCCAAAGCCTTGAACTGCTCACGCATCGTACGCTCTACCTCCTCCTGCGAGCGCACCTTCTCAGCCATCATACGACGCTCAGCCGAGAGCTCCGTCTCCGCCTTGACACGTGCCATCTGCTCCTGCTCACGAGCTCGACGCTCCTCTGTAAGCTCGTTAGTCTGCGCCGAAAGTGACGCTTCAAGACTCTGAAGAGTGGTATTTGAGGTTAAGAGTTCATCCCCGAGTGTGCGGCTCACACCACGCTCACGTATCCACAAAACAAGAAATACGACACACGCAAGAGCCAGCACAGCAATTATAGCATACAAAAGTTCCATCTTACTTGATTTTATTCTTCAAAGATAGTCACTTTCCTGCTAAAATACCAATCAAAGGAGATAAAAAAGTGCCGGAACATTTGCCCCGACACCACAAAAATTAATTAACAAGTGCTTAGAACATATATGCTGCTCCGACATATAAATTTCTATTCTTTATCTTATCTCCCGAGACCTGGGCAATATCTACAAGACCCCAATCATAGCCTACATATATACGGTAGTGGTCAAACATCGACACGCCGGCACGCAATCCCAAACCGAAGTCGAAGCGCTTCAACCCATCCGATGAGAATGTGTCGGGCTTTGACGACTCGCCACCTACACTCATCTTGTTATCGCCAAACAGACCCACTCCAAAATATGGACCAAACGAGCCAAAGAGCCCAAACGTACTATTTTTAAATGCGTAGTGATAACCAATATGGAGCGGAATCTCGAGATAATAGGGTCGTGAGGTGATATTTACACTCTTCTCATCAACCGTAGTTGAGAGTTTCGAGCCTTTAGAGCTAAGCAACACCTCACCCGTAAAGAAGAATCCATCGTAGATAAATGGCGCACCAATCTCCATACGGAAACCTGCCTTAAAACCTATGCGAGAGTCCGAGGAGTAGGAACTTTCAGACGATTCGATGGCATAGTTGGCGACATTCATTGCGCCCGTAATGCCATAACGCAACCCCTGCGCCGACACAGTAGCCGACAGCAAGAGAGCAAACGATAATAATGGTAAAAACTTTTTCATAGTATCTGTATTTTAAACCTTCACAGATAGCGAATACAAAAAATATGCGAGAATCGATGATTCCCGCATATTTTTATCAAAAGTTAATCGTTGCAGCTTAGAACATATATGCTGTACCTATATAGAAGTTCAGCAAACGACATTTATTGATAAGAGCATCATCAACTTTTGTCTTGGTCAAATCCAACAAACCGTGCTCAAAACCAGCATAGAACTGCCACTGGTTCCACATCTCAACACCAATCTTGTAGTTCAAACCAAAATCGAAACGCTGATAAACAGATCCAAACACATCGGTCTTAACCTTTGAACCATTAACGGTCTCTACATCCTTACCCAGAACGCCCAACGATAAATATGGACCGAGACCTCCCATAAGTGATACGCTATCAGAGATAGGCATACGGTACAACAGGTTTATCGGAAGATGAAGGAAACCAAGATTTGTGTGAATACCAGCATTGTTACTACCCTTCAGGCT
>JAFNUH010000082.1 GCA_017384185.1 Alistipes sp. | reverse complement strand
TCTTTTGTTACCTCAGACTATTACCGCTGATGCTAAGGTTGAGATTACATATACAATCAATGGTAGTAAGAACGTAAAGGAGGTAAAGTTGGTAGACGCATTGAAGGTTGACCCCGAGAGTGCCGATAAAACTTTGAACGTAACATTGTCTGAGTGGAAGATGGGTACTCGTTACACTTACCGTTTGTGGTACTCAGAGGATTCTGCAAGCAAGGACCGTATCTACTTCTCACCCTCTACCGATAACTGGCAGGATGCTGGTGCATATAAGATTGAGTTGTAATCTATATTTTAGTCAGGCTGCAAGGCGGCTTGTGGCCTGACTTTTTTAATTTTTGTTATGCCCAAATATTTCGACATATTGATTAACACCTTGCGCCGTGTATGCCTCGTAGCTATCGGCGTGGCACTGGTTGCGTGCGTCGATGAAAAATCGACACCGGAGAGTGAGTTGCAGCCTATACAGATGGCTGTAAGTTCTGCCGATATGCACTCGACACGTGCGTTAATCAACACTACCGACAACCTGAAAAAGGCCTGCACACCCGCCCCCGAAGGCGATGGCAAGTCGATTGGAATATGGTCGTCGTACACGCTCGATGGGCAACAAACAACAAACGTGCTGGGCAACCCCACAGGTGACGTTGCCCTAAAATACATAGCCAACACCGAATGGGACAACCTGCAAGGATGGACATACGGCGAGGAGGCTGTTTTCTGGGTAAACAAAGCTAAATACACTTTCAACGCATACTACCCAATGGAGGTGGTTGACGAGATTAGTACGTCGGACGTTTCAACATTCGTAATAGACTACAACACAGAGCATTATCAGGAGGATTTGATGATGGCATACGCTTTTGCCGACACAAATGCTCCGGATTTTAATGTCTCAAAACCTGTTGAGTTGAATATGTTGCACACGCTTTCGGCGGTGCAGTTCCGATTTATGTTTATGAACTCCGACGACTCGACATACGACGACAGCGACCGACTGACAGCCTGCTGGGTGGAGAACTCGGCTCAGAAGAGAGGCATTGCCACAACGGGAGTACTCGCCTTTGGTACTGAGAGCGGTGGCGTGGTAGATGGCGAGCATATACATTGGTACTACGAGGATTACCCCGAGCCACCGACTGCAAACAAGCCTCGCAGAATATATGCTTGGGAGGATGCAGCGGGAGTGCCTTTCAGCTCGACAACAACGAGCCACACGCCTGCCGTGGCATACTCGACGGGCAACCAGGTGTACTCGAGCAACAACGGATGGTTGCTGGTGATACCGCAGGCGACAGATGGCAGCGCCAAACTATGTTTCAAGCTCGCAAGTACGGGCGACGTAGAGCACCGAGTAGCTATTCCTGCAACAAATTTCGAGGCAGGATATAGATATACATATAATATACGTTTCGGACAGAGCTCAGTGACGCTGACGCTAAAGATTGCCGACTGGAACGAGCTAAAATCATCGCATAACATTGCGTTATAATTATGAAGATGAGGAACTTGATACGATATATAGCGATTTTTGTGCTGCTACTCGTCACAGCCTGCCAAAACGGAATGGACGAGGTGGGAGATGGCGTGAGCCTGAGTCTCAAATTGGCGACATCGCAACTGACACGTGGTGCCGTGACGGACTATCCGTCCGACTCCTCGAAGTGGTCGCAAGCAGAGAGGGCTGTGGATGGACGTTTTCTATACAATGTATCGGTATATATAGTTGATAATAAAGGACAGATTGTCGCAAGACAAGAGAATATATCGGTTGACGGTCAGGTAGCAGAGACTGTTGTGGAGTTTGACCACACATACAATATAAAGCGTGGTATATATACCATAATGGCTGTTGCGAACAACAAGAGTTACTCGGTAGATAACACCACATATCAGAGTGGTCTGCTCAGCGGATGGGCATCGCAGAATTATGAAAGTCTGATGGGAAATCAGATTGCGGGCAATAGCTACAACATAAGTTCCAAGAGCGTGATTCAACCGCTGTCGATGATGAAGGAGGTGGAGTTGCACGCCGGTAACAATATGATTGAGGGTGAGTTGGTGCGTACCTTCGCACGTCTGCGTATTGAGGTGAAGAACAATAGTGGAAACTTGCCACTTAAGATAAATAGCCTGACTTTCAGCCAAAACTTTACTCAGAAAAAGGCATACGTGTTTGACGATGGTACAGAGCGTAAATATTTTGGTGAGAAGGGCGCTCCGAGCTCAACATCGAACACTGCATTACAGCCGTTTGTGGGCGACAATGGCAGTGCAAAAACGATTGATGCTCAGACGAGTGCCGTGGTCTTCGACAGCTATTTATTAGAGAGTAAAGCAAATTCGGGTGAACCATATCAATATACACTGGATATGGCTTACGACTATACTGCCACGACTGTAGTATTCTCTAAATCAAATGAAAGTGCCGTTACCAAAGTAGATAACATTGTAAACGGAGGGTATTATTTGATACAAAACCAAAATGGCAATAATTTATATCTAAGCGGAGGTGATGATAAGGTTGAAACGGCATCATTGAATAACAATGACCTAAAATCCGTTCGAGCAAGCAATGTGTGGATAGTAACAAAAAATAATAAGAATATATATTTACAGAATGTTGAATCGGGGCTATATATGCAAGCTCCCACGAATAATAGTGTACCGTTAGGAAATAACGCTGTGGCATTTACAGATGATTATTACTCCAATTACTTATCAATGAAAAGTAATAATATGTATATTGGCGTTAATAATTATGATGTAGTAGGATATCGAAACACAGGAAATTCAAGAAGATTCTATTTCTACAGAGTAACAAAAAATGAGTCTTCTGGCGCTGGACAAATAAAATATAATACACCAATTGTATTAACCTCAATCGACCCCGTAAGTCAGCAGTCAACAAAAGTTACGGCTATCAAGCGCAACGATTTTATAAATGTCCTGATAACCGTTTCATACAACCCGCAGTCGGGTGAGTTTGACTTTTATGTCGAGGATTGGCACACTGGTGGAGGCGATGTAGAGTTCAACTAAGACCGCTGTGACAACGATTTAACTGAAAAGATTGATTTGAAGATGAGGCGATATATATTATTCATAGTGTTACTGCTATCGATGCTAACAGCTTGCACCGACGACTACTCACTCGACGCCACAACGTCGAACGGAAAAGAGGTGTGGGCTCATTTGCGTTTTGGACACAGCAGTTTCGATAAGATTGATATACAAACACGTGCTACGATGAACGAGAGCGCTGAATCACGTGTTGAGAATCTCTTCGCTTATGTATTCGACAAGGACGGAAATATCCTATACTCGTTCTTTTACGACTACAATAACCGTAAGGATATATTGCCCTCAAATCCGGGAAACTACTGGACAGTGAACAACCGAACAAGTAGTAATCAGGTAGACACCAATGGCGAGGTTATGATTAAGGCTCCAACAACCGACAATGCCAGCATATACCTGATAGCCAACTTAAATGCCGACCAGCTCAATATCTCTGCCGAGCAACTCAACACGGTACGTTCGCTAAAAGAGTTACAGGCGCTAACAATTACGATGAATCAGGAGATTACATCTCGTACGGGTATATTCCTTATGACAGGTGGCGTTGATGGCGTGAAAATTGACGATAATGGCGACATAACAAAAAATGGCTCTCGAGTAACTATTCCTCTTGTGCGACTGGACGCCAAAGTTTCTGTTACGATAAAGATTGGTCAGGCGATAGATGGTCAGCAGATGAAAGCATTTATACCTGAGTCGTGGCAGGTAATGCGACTTCCTAAGGGTACTAATCTGTTATCTATAACTGATGGTAATACGATTGCAGATGCAGATCATTTAGGTTATTTCGATAGTAAAGAACTATTCTTTGAAACAAGTTCGTCAACTGAGAGCAGTTTCTCATTCTATATGCTCGAAAATGCGGAGAATACCACTAGTCTGACGTTATATAATCAGCGTGATCAGCGACGCAAGAATAGTGATGGCACTTATGACACAAGCAACGGAAAGTTGTGGGAAAATGCTTCAGAGGATGCTACATACCTTCTGCTCAAGGGTAAGGTGCAGATGATTGTTGATAGTAACGATCCGAATGGTATGCAATATTTGGAGGGCGATGTAACCTATTGTATACATTTGGGCGATTTTGGCAGCAGTAACGGCAGTGGTGATAGATTCAACGACTTCACTATTCGTCGTAACACCCACTATAACTATACGATAACTATCAAAGGAGTGAATAACATCGAGGCGGAAGTTGAAACCGGCATAGAAAATCAATCTGGTGCTATGGGCGACATTTACAAATCGAAAGAGGAGGTATATATCTTTGATGCGCACTACGGTCAACGTTCGTTCCGTATTGATGTCGAAGACGTGCTGGAAGATGCTGTGACTTGGTATGTTAAGACCCCCTTCAGCGAAGGCAAACCGAGCGTTGAGAGTGGAACTCAGATTCCTAATCTCGATTACAAGTGGGTATGGTTTATGGTCAACAAAACTGAGTACAATGGTGTCTACTCTTCAAAGAATAGAACATATCCCGGTGACCAGAATAGAAATCTGAATATAGGTGATGAGGGTAAGTTAATGGACGTAGTAGAGTTTGCCAAATTCCTTCGTGATGAGAAGATAAAGTGGCGTGATGCAGCTATTGATGAGAAGGGTGTTGCCAGCGCCTTCAAGAAGGATAATAATGGTGTATATTGCCTCTATGTCACTGCATTTGTTGACGAGTACTACTACGAAGCTGACCCGCTAAACTCGGAGAATAAACCAAAGGATTTTTGGAAGCAATTTGTGAACAAGCCTAATCGCCTTATGCACGTACTCTGCGACAGTCACGAGAGTCCCGATGGCGATAGTTCGCTTATTGGTAGTATTATAACCATTCGACAGAGAGCTATACAGACTCCTTATAACATTGATAAGAAAGATCTGACGAGTGCGTGGGGTTGCGAGTCATTGGATGAGTTTGCCAATAGCCAACTCTATTTCTATAATAATAAAGAGACTATGACAAGTGCCGCAGGAGGTAACTTATCTGAACTCGGCACAGCATCTCAGAAGAATGGTCTATACAATACGGCTCGATTATGGGGCGTAGTATCACGCAATAATACCCTAAATTCGGTGAGATGGGATACCTATCTTGACTATGAGCGTGACAACGATTACCAAGCATCTGTAAACGGAACTAATTTGACAATATTTTTCCTCAAAAACTCCGAAAATACACTCTCGCTACGCTACTCCACATTGATGCGTAACCGAGATAATAATGGAAATGGATATATCGACCCCGAAGAGATTCGCTGGTATATGGCATCAATTTACCAACTTTACGACCTTTATATGGGTGAGTTGGGCTTAACAAGCGATGCTGCCCTCTACACGTCCGAAATGGCAAATCGTCCCAATTATGGTGGCCGTTACAACGGAGCATCAGGATGGCGTAATCACGTTATCGGCAGTACCTGGAAAACGGAGGACAACCAGCCTACAGTACTATGGGCAGAGGAGGGTATTTCGGTAAGTAGCTACGCTACACGATGGAGTAAACCTGCGCCATACTCTGTGCGTTGTGTTCGTAATTTGGGTTTGGAGTCACCTGCAATTCAAAATGAAGGCACGGCAGGAGAGGGTTATCCTACAGACTTTATATCAGTTACAAAGAGTGGCGACACCTATCGTTTTGATTTATCTAATATTAACGATATGTCTGTTAGATATTTTACATCTCGAGAGCTTGAGCCTGGAAATGAGAAGATGGAGACTTCACGTGTATATTACGGCTTTGAGACAGGGCCTGTCTTCGCATACCCTTCATCAGAACAGGGAGGTACAAACAACTCTGGAAACTACCAGGCACTAAAAGAGGCTATAGAATCGGGTACAAACATCAGCCCCGCAGGTTATCGTGTGCCTAACGTACGTGAGGGTGCGCTTATGTCGCTCTACTGTGATCAGAGCTGGTGGAGTGCTAGTGGAAACATTATGGTTAGTTCGTGGTACTCAAATGGTTTGTTAGGTAACAATAAGGATAATTGCCCATCGTGGATTTTCAATCACAATTTTGCTACAATTCAGGCAAGTAACGTTAGAAATATACGTTCGGTAAAAGACTGGAATCCCTCACAACAGTAATCATCCTGCAATAGAAGTAAAAAGGCTATCCAACGGATAGCCTTTTTATATACATCCCTACTCCAAAAAAATAGTGTAGGATTTGCCGTGGATTTTGGTGAGGGCGAGGCGGTGGGTGGTGCCACTGCGGGTCGAGGTGCGGCGGCGGAGCTCGTCAACGCCGATGGGGAAATCACGCAGGATGATATCTACGCCCTGACCCTTAAGCTCCTTTTTAAGTCGTTTTATATCAAATGGTTCTATGCGGGCGATGCGCTCCACACGACCCAGCACATCGTGCGGCTCAGTGCGAGCAAAGCCAAAAGAGTTATTGCTCCAGATGTCTGCCTGACCGAGCAGGGCGTGTTGCGCAAGGCGTGCCTTTTGCAGTGCCACGTCGGGGATTATAAGCCACTTATACTCCTCGGCGGCGAACTCCCCATCGAAGGGCTCATCGCTCACCTCATCACGCAGGAACTCAACCCTGGCTCGTCCCACAGCCTCGGCTGCCAATGTCGGGCGGCGACCGTCGATATATATATTAACCTCCTTGCACTCTCCGCCCAGCGAGATAACCTCCACGCCACACGCTCCAAAGAGTCGGAAGGCCTCATCGACATCGAACAGCGGCGAGTTCTTTATCGCCACACGCTCGGTGATGCGTTGCAACTGAGCATACAGGGCGACCATATTGGGCGAGCATTCCTCAAGGCGCACCACACGTTTACCCTCAGCGGTGCGGCGGTCGGGGTCGGCATAGACCCAATCGAAGCGTTCGTTGCAGGTTGCTACATACTCCTCTGCCGAGGTGGTTACAACCTCCACATTCGTAACACCCATACGGCGCAGATTCTCACGCACGACATCTGCCAGAATCTCATCACGCTCCAATGCCACCACACGCTCGAAGCGCTCGGCAAAGGCTATGGAGTCCATACCCAGACCGCACGTAAGGTCGAGCAACGTTCCGCCACTCAGGCGTTTAGCTGCGGCGCACTCCTCGCTCGACGACTGCTCGAAAGCACGGGCAGGGATGATGCCACGAGCCTCATACAGACGTGGCAGCTTTGTGCGGGCACGCTGGAGATACTTCACCTGCGTAGCAACCTCACGGGCATAGGGGATGCGGCTGTCGAGAGCCACCTGCACGGCATCACGGCAGATGTTATCCTCGATGGCTTGTCGCACCTGCGGAAGCTGGAGTATGGTGAGTTCTTCTCGGGTCATTTCAATGAAAAAACTATTAGAAGTTCTATAACAAGCGGGATTTCAAGGCTTGCGAAGTGCAAAAGGCTGAGTTTACTATCTGTAAATGAGCATTTTGCACAAGCGTAACGAAGAAATCACCTTGTTAGAGCGCTACTTCATAAAGACGAAATAGACCGCCATAATAAGACACAAGAAGGCTGCCAGGTGGTTCCAATGCAGAGCCTCACCCTTGAAGAATACGGTGGTAAAGACCGTAAAGATAATCAGCGTGATTACCTCCTGCATAACCTTCAACTGCATAAGCGTGAAGGGACCGCCATTGCCCACAAAGCCAATGCGGTTGGCGGGAATCTGACACGAGTACTCAGCCAAGGCGATACCCCACGAGAAGAGGATAACCAAATAGAGTGGCCAAGATGAGATAAGCTTCATCTGCTGCATCTTCAGGTGACCGTACCACGCAAAGGTCATAAAGACGTTTGAAACGATGAGCAACAGAATGGTGTACAATGCTTTCATTTTGATTCGATTATATTTCTTTCGGGCGGCAAAGATACTACTTTTTCATCAATTTTTGCCCCTCGAAGCCCAAACTATTACACTCACAACCGCCAATAACGAATAAACAGCCCAGCACGCACCCTCGCCAATGCGAAAATCGAGTGCCAACACGCCCTGCTCGGCGCACCACGAAGCTATGTTATTCATAATGTCGGCACATCCGCCAATAGCCCACGCCGTCACACTCTGCAACGCCCCGACAGGTAGCAAAATCCACACCATAGCGCCCGCCACAACAACGCCCGCCAGGGCGACCATAGCCGTACCCGTCAGGATGCTCCAGAGAGATACCGAGCCGAAGAGATATGCCGTCAGGGGCAGGGTGGCAACCGTAGCTACCGCACTTGTCACCACACCCGATGCGAGCCACCGCCAGCACCACGCCACAACACCTCTGCGTCTGCGAGGGAAGAGAGGTGTGCCCCACTCGATGATGGCGGCAACGGCGAGGAACGAGAGCTGAAAACCTGCATCCCACAGCGTCCTCGCATCCCAAACGAGCATAACAAAGGCGGTAAGGCAGAGTGTGTTGAGCGTATCGGTGCGGGAGGCGAGTTGCAGAGATATTTGGAGGATGGTGAACATCACGGCGGCACGCACAACAGAGGGAGTGAAGCCCGCCATAGCGGCAAACAGCCATATCAGGACAATGACCAAAATACTCCGCAGTAGCTGCCCGTGGCGAAAGAGTATCATCCACGCTAAGAGCAGGTTAGCCACCACGCAGACGAAGCCGACGTGCAGACCCGACACCGCCAAAAGATGCGCCGCACCGCCACGTGTGTAGGCTTGGCGGATGGTGGGCGAGATACCGCTACGCTCACCGATGCTCATAGCCAAAACGACTGCCTCGCTATCGCTCTTGAGCCGTAACCGTTGCAGGCGCTCGACACCCCACGCACGCAGGCGCTGAGCCAGAGAGCCATTGCTCGGATGGCGCTGGAGAAGGTTATCCGCCGAGAGAAAAATCTGCCCCGCCATCCCCTGCGAGAGCATATAGCGACCGTAGTAATCCGCCTCGTCAAAGGGTATTATCGTGGCATCGACAAGGAGTCTATCACCCGCCTCAATTTCGAGGCTCGGCTTAGCAACAAGACGCACCTCGGCACGGCTCTTTACCGGCTCTCCGCCGGAGGTGTATGCCACAAGGCGGGCATCTGCCATCGTCGAGCGAGGGCGTGTGGAGGTTATCTTTTCGACGAGAATCTCCATCGTCGTGCGGGAGGTTGGGGCGGTGGTGGAGGCTTGGCGCAACTCCATAGAGAACACGCCCGCAAGCAACAGAGCCACAACGATATAGACATCCGCCACACTGTACCTATACCTCGCCGCCGCCATCACCGAACATACAACAAAGCCGATGGCTACGCCCCACAGCGGAAGCGTAACGACATCGGCAATGATAACTCCTACGACGAATGGCACCAGCGCCCGCAGCATCGGCAGGCGCTCCAAACGGCGGCGTATGTTTTTCCAGAATTGTAGTTTGGAATACTCTGGCATAGAGCTCTATTTAGGGTTGTGATTTCGGCTAAGAAAGTTAGTAATTTTTCTTGGAAAAAAGCTCTTTTGGGTGGGGAAATTGATAGGAGTTATAAGAATTATAGGTGTTATAAGTGTTATAATTTCTTTTTTGTAAATAATTCACGTGCGTCAGCCTATCTTTACTCTTTGTTCTTCTTATCACGTCATTGCCCGACACCGCAGGTGGCGAAGGCAATCCTCCAGTCAAATGCCGTCACGCTCTCTTCCCCGAGGATACCCATCGCTGCTACGCAGCGGGGTATGACGTTGAATTATTCACGTGCGTCAGCCTATCTTTACTCTTTGAACTTTCCTCTTTCTAAAATTCTGTCAAATCAAACCCCTGCTCCACCTCCTCACGGTTTGCGGCACAGCCATTCTCCACCTTCGACATAGCCGCCACTATCGGCACCATAACCTTGCGACTG
>JAFNUH010000081.1 GCA_017384185.1 Alistipes sp. | reverse complement strand
GAGAGCATCAGACCCGTGTCGCTATCGACCCACGTAGTCATCCAGCGCACGTGGCGGCGCATAGCATCGAAGTTCTGCTCCAGGACTCGTCTGTCGCCATAATGCACATAGAACTCCCACGGCATAATCTCCATAGCGGCACCCCAGCCTACGCCACCGCCACAGCCGGGTTGCCACGGTGCACCATTGGGTACATATCCGCCCGAGGTCTGCGAGCCACGAATATCTCGCAACCACTTGTTGTAGAAGGTCTGCGCATCGAAGTTGTGCATAACCGTAACACACGCCACCTGACCATCGCCCGTATAGGGTGAGCGCTCACGGTGGGGGCAGTCGCTGGCGATAGCGCCGTGCATATTATCGAGCTGGCTACGGCGCCAAATCTTATTAATAGTGTTAATCAAGTCGTTCGAGGTCTTAAACTCGCCCGCATAATCGACATCCGAGTTTACGGCGTGCGCCTCGACCTGCTCGGCAGTGAGGTTGTCGATGCCTCGCACCTCAACCTCCGAGAATACAAACCACGTGAAGCGTGCGTGGTATGACTCATCGCCCGAGCCCGAAGCTATGTAGCTGTTTGTGCCATTGCCTGGCGACTCGCTAACATACTTTATATCAATCTTCTGACCCTTCTCAGCCTTGATATTCTTCAGCGCCAACCATCCCGAAATCTCCTCGGGGAATTTGATGCGGATATAATCCTCCTTCTTCTCAAACTCCACGGGGGCATAACGCTTTGTGATGCGGTCGGCAGGTCCATTCTGCGGTACGAGCGTTCCGATGGGAGCCTTTTTCTCCACTGCCGCCTGCCAAGCCGAGTCATCGTAGGCAGCCGTAGCCCAACCCTTATGCTCAAGGCGTGCATCGTAGTGCTCGCCAAAGAATATCTGGTCGCTGGTGATTGCCGAACGCTCCGCCTTCCAAGAGGTATCAGATGCGATAATCTCACGAGAACCATCCTCGTACAGAATCTCTATCTGACCCATAAAGCGGGGCGTGCCATAACCCATTGCGGGCCAGTGGCGCACCATATCGTAGAAGCCGTTACCGAGGATAACGCCAACCGCATTCTCGCCCTCAACCAGCAGATTTTCAACTTCGTGCGTGAGGTACATAACCAGATACTCCTCGAAGGGGTCCTCAACGACAATATCACGGGTGTTGAGTTCGGGGCGTGTTGTGTAGTTGGTCTGGTTGGGCGATAGGTAATCCTCGCCGACACGCTCGCCGTTGATATACAACTCAAAATATCCCAAGCCCGTACCATAGAAGCGTGCCTCCTTGACCTTCTTGCTCACAGAAAACTCCTTGCGAAGCAGCGGCGCAGGCACAACATCCTTCGATTTCATCATATCGTACGACTCCTCGCCCTGCCACGGAGCACCAATCCATCTACCCTGCCACTCATCCTTCGACAATAAGCCCATATGCCAACGTGCCGGCGCACTCCACTCCGAAGCACGACCCTGCTCGTCCCACACCATAACCTGCCACCAATACGATGTGCGAGATTTTAGGGGCTGACCCTTATAGGTGATAAACGCCGACCCCGAAGAGTGTACCTTACCCGTATCCCACACCGTCAAAGAAAAGTCGTCGGGCGAGGTGGCAACACGTATGCGGTAGGCTGTCTGCGCAGCGCCCTGCTTCTGAGCCGTATTCTGGTTTACCCACGTAAAGCGGGGATTCTGAATGTCAATGACGGGGTCGGTATCGTACTCGCACGTAAGCTGCGTGGGCGTGATGGTCGAGATGCCATCAACGGCAGCCGTGGCTGTGAGCACAAAGGCACAGATAGCCACCATCAAAAGAAAAAATCGCTTCATATTAGGTTAGTTTTAATCGTCAATTTATAAACTTTCGGTTCTGTAAAGGCTTACTCTACAAAAAGTTGCGCAGCAACGGCTCCCAAGGCCGCTACCGCCTCGCCCAAATGCCACTGCTCGAAGGGCTCTCCCACACGATTTGAGATGGCACGCAGGTGGCAATAATCCTCCACGCCGAGCGCAATGACCGCCGCAGCCACGGCAGCACCCTCCATCTGCTCGACAACGGGCATATCGCTCGCCACAATCGCTTCGTTACGCAGGGCGTCGCCCGTGTGGTTTACGGTATAGCTACGCACCGCATCCAATCCCGTCAGGCGGTCCGACACATACTCCTCGGCATAAGCCTCGGGGAGTCCCTCCACCCTATCGTGGATAACCTCGACAACCTGTCCCACACCGACACGCTCGTCACACGCTCCCGCAATACCGCAAAGCACCACCCGTTCGGGGTGATGCTCTAAGATATGCGTTACCGTTCCAGCCGCAGCCTCAGCCATACCAACGCCTATGATTGCCACCGTAGCATCGGGGCGCAGGCAACGAAACGAGGCAGCCTCAGCCTCGGTGGGAAAGAGGAAAAGAGTCTTACAGCTCATACTACTCCTGACCTACCGTAGCCTCTACATCCTCCACCGTGATGGGAATCTGCTTTGAGCCAATCTGCTTTGAGCCTGTCTCGGTTACAACGAGGTCGTCCTCCAAGCGGATACCACCGAAGTCACGGTACTCCTCCAACTTATCGTAGTTGACGATGCCCTTGCACTTGCCCTCAGCCTTATACTTGTCGATAAGGTCGGGGATGAAGTAGATACCAGGCTCGTTTGACAACACCGTGCCGGGCATCAAGCGCCACCAAGCACGTGTGATGCAGCAAGCCGAAGCCTTAGCACGCTCCTCCAGCTCGGCAAATGAGAACGAGCGCTCACCGATATTCTCGCAGTCGTGAACATCCAGACCGATGCCGTGACCCAAGCCGTGAGGCATAAAGAGGTAAGCTGCACCTGCTGCGATGGCATCATCGACAGAGCCACGCACCAAATCCAACTCCTTCAAGCCCTCAATCAAGGTGTGGAACGCCACATCCGAGTACTCCGAGTACATCATACCCGGGCGCAGAGCAGCGGCAGCATCGTCGTGAGCCTTCAATACGATATTATATACATCTTTCTGTTTCTGAGTGAACTTACCACCTACGGGGAAGGTACGAGTGTGGTCCGACACATAACCGTTCAGGTGCTCACCACCCGCATCGCACAACAAGAGGCGACCCTGCTGCATCGTACCCGAGTGGTCGTGGTTGTGCAACACCTCGCCGTGCTGCGAGAGGATGGTTGTGAACGATACGCCTGTACCATAGCGCAGAGCCATACCATCGACCATACCTGCCACCTCGTGCTCCGAGCGACCCGGGCGTGTGGCACGCATAGCTGTGGTGTGCATATGATAACCAATCTCGAAAGCCTCCTCCAAGGCTGCCAACTCCTCAGCGCCCTTCTTCTCACGCATCTCGGCAACGGCAAACAAGAGGTCGATAGACTTGCGGGCGTGCAACATCTCAGGCTTGATGCCCAACAACTCCGACATCATCAGCTTAGTCTCGCCACGGTAAGGGGGCAAGTAGTGTACCTCACGACCCAAAGCGATGGCACGCTGAATATCTACTACGAGCTGAGCCATAGGCTTCGCCTCGGCAACACCCACCTCGTCGGCAAAGTCACGGATTGTGGGCTGGGGACCCATCCAGATAATATCATCTACGGTAAAATCGTCGCCATAGAGTGTATCAACGCCACTCTCCACGTCGATAACGCCCACAAGCGAGGGTACGTTATGACCGAAGAAGTAGAGGAAGGTTGAGTCCTGACGGAAATGGTATGTATTATTGGGATAGTTGAAGGGCGACTCCACGTTACCGGGGAGCAGGATTAGACCCTTACCTATGCGGCGGCGCAACTCGTTGCGGCGTGCTGAATAAATCTCTGATGCAAACATAGTATGTAGTTTTAGTTTTATACATTATCAAACTTTTGGTCAACCTCCTCCGAGGGTACCATCTTATAGAGCTTATCGCCTCGGCGAAGCGTCTGCGGCATCTTGATAGAGAAGTAGGTTCCCTGCGGAATGTGGTCAACGACCTGCTCCTTGAGAACCAAGCCCTCAGCCTCCATCTCTATAACGCCTGTAGTCTCGCCCATCCACAAGAGCTGGTCACCACGATTTACGGGAGCAGCCTCAACCAACACCTCGGCAACAGATATTTTCTTGAAGAAGTTGGTTACCTTGCCGATATAGACCTTGCGCTGGGTAGCCGACGAGCCGTAGCGTGCCGTATGCTCCGCAACGTCACGACCAGCATAGTAGCCCTCCCAGAAGCCTCGGTTAAAGACCGTAGAGAGCTTCTCTTTAAGCTCGGCAGCCAGCTCGGGTGTATATTCGCCAGCCTCCATAGCCTTGAGTGCAGCATCGTAGCTCTCGACAACACGCTTAACATACTCCGCTCCACGGGCACGCCCCTCAATCTTCAGGACACGCACGCCAGCCTTGATGAACTTATCAAGGAAGTCGATAGTGCACAAATCCTTCGGCGAGAGGATGTAGCGTCCATCAATAGCCAGCTCTCGACCCGTCTGCATCTCGGTGATAAGATACTTGCGGCGGCAAATCTGGCGGCAAGCACCTCGGTTAGCCGAGCAGTGCTCCTCGTGCTCGCTCAGGTAGCACTTACCCGAGATAGACATACACAGCGCACCGTGGGCAAACATCTCAATCTGCACACGCTCGCCACGTGGTCCACGCAGATCACGCTCCTCGATTTGCTGCGAGATATATGTAATCTGCTCAAGGCTCAACTCACGTGCCAACACCACAACATCAGCCCACTGCGAGTAGAACTCGACAGCCTCGATGTTCGAGATATTGCACTGCGTAGAGATATGCACCTCCATACCCACCTTGCGGGCATACATTATAGCGGCAACATCGGCGGCGATGATGGCATCGACACCCTCCTTCAGAGCACGGTCAACGACCTGACGCATATCCTCCATCTCGTTATCGTAGAGGATAGTGTTAACGGTGAGGTAGGTCTTAACACCCGCCTCGTGTGCCGTATGTACGATGGTAGCCAGGTCGTCAAGCGTGAAATTCACCGACGAGCGGGCACGCATATTCAGGACACCCACACCGAAATATACGGCATCGGCACCCGCACCGATAGCGGCGTGCAACGACTCCATACACCCTACGGGTGCCATAATCTCTATATCTTTTCGTTTAATCATTTTTCGATAATTTTCTTCTCCTTGAGGATTCCCTTCGCCTTGCTCCGCAAGTCGGGGAATGACGTAGGGAGGGGGTCGGGAAATGAGGTAGGGAGATTCGGTAATAACGTATTATTTATTTCTTTCTATCCACGTATTATTTCTTTCTATCCATTAGGTTTTGTGCGTAGATACGCAGGTGCTCCGTGCGCTCGGCAGGTATCTCCAGCGTGTCGAGAATCGAGAGTGCTCGCTCAAAGCGGAGCGAAATCTGCTGCTGTATGGTGTGTGGCACGTCGTAGCGGTCGTAAATCTCCTTCACACGCTCAATCTTCTGCTCGTCACTAAGGCTCTGGTCGAGATGCGTAAAACGCAAAATATCCCTATCCTCCTCCGACGCACGGCTCATAGCGTTGAGCATAAGGCAGGTCTTCTTGCCCTCCAGAATATCGCCACCTATGCGCTTGCCGAGCTCCTCGATTGTGCCGTAGCTATCGAGATAATCGTCCTGCTGCTGGAAGGCAAGACCAAGCTCGAGAGCATAACGGTATATCTTCTTACAATCGCTCTCCGAAGCGTTGCCCAACACGGCACCAATCATCGCCGAGCCTGCCAACAGAACCGAAGTCTTTAGCTCAATCATATTCATATACTCGACAACCGACACCTTTCGACGGTTCTCGAAATCCATATCGTACTGCTGACCCTCGCAGACCTGCAACGCCATATTGGTAAAAATCTCCATTATGCGGGGGAGCTTATCGGCAGGCACGCCACTCAACAGACGATACGAATAAATCATCATTGCATCGCCAGAGAGGATTGCCACATTTTTGCCCCAGCGAGCATATACCGAAGGTTTGCCACGGCGCACCTCGGCGTTATCCATAATATCGTCGTGCAGAAGCGTAAAGTTGTGGAACATCTCCACAGCCGATGCAGCCGGCAGAGCCTCCTGCAACTTACCTCCGAAGGCCTCGCAAACCAACATCAACAGCGTGGGACGTATGCGTTTACCTCCACCCGACATCGAGTAAAGGATGGGGGCATACAACAACTCTGGCTCCTCGGGAAGTTGAATCTGTGCGAGGTGATTTTCAAATAATTCTAAAATCTCTTCGTTAGTTTTCATAATGGAATAGGGCTTTTTTAACAGTTCGTGCCCCAAATTTAAGAAAAAGTTTGAAGAAAACGAATTTTATACTTAACTTTGACGAAGTTAAACGTATTTTGACATAACTAAACTATTTAACTAAATAACCATTAATGATTATGAAAAAATTGGCAATGGGTATCGATATCGGCGGTACGAACACTGCGTTCGGTTTGGTCGATGAGGAGGGTACCGTATTCTGCGAGTCTGTAATTTCAACCGAGAAGTACAAGAAGTTTGACGACTACGAGACTTATGTTAAGACTTTGTGCGAGGCTATGCACGCTCTTATCGGTAGCGTATCTTTCGAGTTTGAGTTGATTGGTATCGGTATCGGTGCGCCCAACGCAAACTACCATACAGGTATGATTGAGGCTCCTGCCAACTTGTGGAAGTTCCGTGATGACGAGCCTAACCCCGATGAGTCACGTCGTATGTTCCACTTCGTTGACGACATCAAGGCATCATTCCCCGGTGTTGACGTAGCTATCACAAACGACGCTAACGCTGCTGCTATTGGCGAGGGCGTATTCGGTAGCGCTAAGGGTATGAAGGATTATGTTGTTATCACTTTGGGTACAGGTCTTGGCTCAGGTATCGTTAGCAACGGTGAGATGATTTACGGTCACGACGGCTTCGCTGGTGAGTATGGTCACGTGATGGTTGACAGCCGTGTACACGGTCGTGAGTGCGGTTGCGGTCGTAAGGGCTGCTTGGAGGCTTACGCATCGGCTACAGGTATCAAGCGTACTGCTTTCGAGTTGATGGCTAAGATGAACAACGAT
>JAFNUH010000080.1 GCA_017384185.1 Alistipes sp. | reverse complement strand
GCTCTCGTCTAATGGGTTGGCATCATTTTTTTTTTTGCCAAGACTTGCAATCTTCATAAGTCCCAGCTCAACCAACAATCTCTGATTTGACGATTGCTTTATCTTTCCATCTGCCTCGGTGAGAAGCGATATTGCACCAAATAGGAACTCCGTGTCGCACTGCGCCGCCTGAGCTCGGTAACGCTCCAGCAGTGTACCCGTCAATTCGATGAGCGATATTGCAGGACCCTTCGCCAACAACAAGTCACGCATATGTTGATTCAGACCAGCCATAAAGGTCTGACCCGAAAAGCCCTTCGAGAGCACCTCGTCGAAACGTATCAGCGCCGTAGTGTAGTCGCCAGCGAGCAACAACTCTGTCATCGAGAAGTATGTGTCGTAGTCCAGCACGTTCAGCGTCTGCGCCACCTCCTTGTATTGCAGCTCGGCGTTGCAGAACGATACTGCCTTGTCGAACATCGACAGAGCATCACGCATACCTCCGTCTGCCTTCTGTGCTATAAGGTTTAGCGACTCCTCGTCGTAGCGTACACCCTCCTTGTCGGCGATGTGCTTGAGGTAGGAAACCGAATCCTCTACACGAATACGGTTGAAATCGTAGACCTGACAGCGTGAAAGGATTGTGGGGATGATTTTATGCTTCTCGGTTGTCGCCAAGATAAACACTGCGTGCTTGGGCGGCTCCTCCAAAGTCTTGAGGAAGGCGTTGAAAGCCTGCTGCGAGAGCATATGAACCTCATCGATGATAAACAGAGAGTATTTACCAATCTGCGGCATAATGCGCACCTGCTCGATAAGCGAACGAATATCGTCCACCGAGTTGTTTGATGCGGCATCCAGCTCGTGAATATTTAGCGAGCGACCCTCGTTGAAGGCACGGCACGACTCGCACTCGTTGCAAGCCTCGGCACCTACGGGGTTAAGACAATTTATCGCCTTGGCAAAAATGCGGGCACACGTAGTCTTACCCACTCCACGGGGACCGCAGAAGAGGTAGGCGTGCGCCAACTGTCCACGCTCAATGGCGTTCTTCAGCGTAGAGGTGATACTCTGCTGACCCACCACCGAGGCAAATGTTGCGGGACGGTATTTTCTTGCCGATACAATAAACTCGCTCATAACTCTGCAAAGGTAGTAAATTTTTTAGCAAGTATATTACGTTATTGTGATAAATTATACTTCTACAATGGTAACCTCAATACCTCGTTGGCTTAGCGCCTCCAGCATATGGTGAGGAATACCTGCATCGGTAATAATCTGGTCAACGTCATCTATCGCACATATACGGCTGAAGCCACGGCGACCAAACTTTGACGAGTCGCACAGCACGATAGTCTTCTGCGCCGCACGAATCATAGCACGATTGAGGTTTGCCTCCAGCAGGTTCGTCGTTGAGAGACCATACTCGGGATCCAGACCATCCACGCCGATGAAGAGCTTGCTACCTGCGAAGTTCTCCATCTGTCGCTCGGCGTCGCCACCGACTGCCGAGAGCGAGCTGCTACGCACAATGCCACCCAGCTGAATAACCTCGATGTTGCGGTCTTTCGACAGAACGGATGCCACGTTGAGAGCCGAGGTGATAACGGTCAGGCGTCCGCCCAACTCCTCGGTGTTAATCTCACGTGCGAAGTACTGAACGGTTGTTCCTGATGCGATAATAATCGAATCGTTAGGCTCGATAAGTTTGACAGCCTGCTTGCCGATGGCAATCTTCTCGCTTGGGAACTGATGCTCCTTGACATTTACGTCTCGGTCGTTGATGTAGGGGCTGATTTTGATAGCCTTGCCGTGCGCACGGTAGAGCAGGTTGTTGCGCTCGAGTAGCGAGAGGTCCTTTCTGATGGTCACCTCCGATACGTTGAGCATAACCGATAGCTCGGTTACACTCACCGAGCCCTTGCTCTCCAATTCTCGCATAATAAATTCGTGCCTTTCCGTAATATTCATCTTGCGTCGATTTTATTCGTGTGTAAAGATACGAAAAAAGCGCAAAAAACTTGCCTGTGTTTTGAAATAATAGTACTTTTGTTTCGGCGTGAAACTTCTACGCCGTAGCTTAGAGCCTTTTGAGTGAGTATTGTTGTGAAGAAAAGGCGTATAAACCCGAATTTACATAAACAAAAATAGTATTATTATGCTCGAATTTTTCAACCCGCCTGCGCCGAAACCTCGCTTGGCGGCAGATAAGATTGACGGCGAGTACCGCCGTATGCGTCTGAAGGTATTTTTGGGAGCCTTCTTTGGATACGCATCTTACTATTTGGTGCGCAAAAACCTCTCGTTGGCAGCTCCCGATATGATGGCTGACGGCTTGTTGGACAAGGAGACAGCTGGTTTTGCTATGGCAGGTATCCCCATTGCTTATGCCTTCAGTAAGTTCTTGATGGGTAGCCTCTCGGACCGTTCTGATGCCCGTAAATTCTTGGTTGTAGGTCTTATTATCGCCGCTACGGTGATGATGAGCGTAGGTTTTATTCCCTACTCATCGTCGATTGCCGTGAATGGCGCTATCCTCTTCGCATTTATGTTGGTCGTTGGTTGGCTATCGGGTATGGGTTGGCCTCCCTGCGGTCGTATTATGGCGCACTGGTTCTCGCAGAATGAGCGTAGCTTCAAGATGTCAATCTGGAATACATCGCACAATACAGGTTCTGGTACTTTGGCTCTCTTGGCATCGGCAGGTGTGATTGTCTTTGCCTCTATGGGTATCGCCGAGAGCTGGCGTGCGGCATTTATCTTCCCCGCTGCGGTGGCGTTGTGTGTTGCAGGCTTCTGCTGGTGGGCTTTGCGTGATACGCCCGAGTCGTGCGGTCTACCCTCAATCGAGGAGTATCGCAACGACTACTCAAGCCGCAAGGCTGCTAAGGGCGAGGAGACAAAGATTCCTTTCCGTCGCTTGTTTGTGGACTATGTATTTAAGAATCATCTGCTTTGGTTGATTGCCTTCGCTAACGTATTCGTATATTTCGTGCGCTACGGTATCAGCGACTGGTCACCCACATACCTCCAGGAGACAGGTCTTATGACCTCGTTGGAGAGCCGTTTTGCATTCTCACTCTACGAGTATTCGGGTATTCCGGGAACAATCATCTGCGGTTGGATTTCGTCACGCTTCTTCCAGGGTCGTTGTGCTCCGGTTGTGGTGTTGTACTTGGCGATGGTAACGCTCGGCGTTACGCTCTATTGGCAGGCTGAGGCGGTTGCATCTCTGCTCGGCTTGGAGTCGATTAACACTATTGTTTACTGCGCATTGTCGATGTCAGGTTTCTCAATCTACGGTCCTATCGCATTGATTGGTATCCAGGCTCTGAGCTTCGTGCCGAAGAATGCAGCAGGTACAGCAGCGGGCTTCGTAGGTCTGTTCGGTTATTTGTTGGGTGATGCTATCCTCTCGAAGATTGTTGTAGGTCAGGTAGCTGGTAGCTCTCTGGGTTGGAACGCTATCTTCTGTATGTTTGTCGTAGGTGCTTTGTCGGCTATGGTTATCAGTATGATTACTTGGCGTAAGGAGTACCAGGTTATGCGTGAGCGTTTGCAGCAGAAATAAATCTTTATAAGAACTATACTCACTGCCACAGCAGGACAAAATGTCTTGTTGTGGCATTTTTTTCTGCCATAGTATGCCATATTTGCGTATCAATGTCCGATTTGGGCTTGTGGCAAAGGTTTTGCGTGAGTTGATGTAAACAGAGTTGAAACAACAAAAAATTAAATACTATGAACATCAATTCACTTACTATCAAGTCTCAGGAGGCGTTACAGAACGCCCTTTCGCTTGCTCGTGAGGCGGGTCAGCAGGCTGTCGAGCCTCAGCACGTATTGCTCTCTTTGATTAAGGAGGATGATTCGCTCTCGACCTTTTTGTTGGGTCGTGTAGGTGTTAATGTGCCTATGCTTCGTGATGAGGTGCGTCGCTCGGTGGAGTCGTTGCCCAAGGTTTCGGGAGGTAATGGCGAGCAGTATTTCTCAACCGATACATCGAAGATGATTCAGCGTGCGGTCGATTTCACCCGCACCTTTAACGATAAGTATGCCTCTGTCGAGCACCTTTTGTTGGCTCTTGTTGCCGAGCGAGGCGCTGCGGCAGATATGCTCAAGCGCAACGGTGCTTCGGAGAAGGAGTTGGTTGCCGCCATCCGTGAGTTCCGCAAGGGTAATACGGTCGATTCGCAGACCTCGTCGCAGGAGTTTAATGCGCTGGGTAAGTATGCCATAAATCTCAACGAGATGGCTCGTAACGGCAAGCTCGACCCCGTCATAGGACGTGACGAGGAGATTCGCCGTGTGTTGCAGATTCTCTCTCGCCGCACAAAAAATAACCCTATCCTCGTGGGTGAGGCGGGCGTCGGAAAGACCGCCATCGCCGAGGGTATCGCCCACCGTGTGGTGGATGGCGACGTGCCCGAAAACCTTAAGTCGAAGCTGATTTTCTCGCTCGATATGGGTGCGCTGGTAGCGGGTGCTAAGTATCAGGGTGAGTTTGAGGAGCGCTTGAAGGGCGTTGTGCAGGAGGTTATTGCCAGCGATGGCGAGATTCTGCTCTTCATCGACGAGATTCACACTCTTGTGGGTGCTGGTAAGTCGAGCGGTGCGATGGATGCTGCAAATATCCTAAAACCCGCCCTTGCACGTGGCGAGTTGCGCACCATCGGAGCCACAACGCTCGACGAGTTTCAGAAATATTTTGAGCAGGATAAGGCGCTGGAGCGTCGTTTCCAGAAGGTTATGGTCGATGAGCCGACAACCGAGGATGCAATATCTATCCTGCGAGGCTTGAAGGAGCGCTACGAGAATCACCATCAGGTGCGCATCAAGGATGAGGCAATTATTGCTGCCGTGGAGCTTTCGCACCGTTACATCACCTCTCGCTTCCTGCCCGATAAGGCTATCGACCTTGTCGATGAGGCGGCAGCACACCTGCGCCTGGAGATGAACTCCGTACCTGAGGATATCGACAACCTCGACCGTCGCATCCGCCAGCTCGAGATTGAGCGTGAGGCGATACGTCGTGAGAAGGATGAGGAGCGTGTGGAGAATCTCACACGAGAGATTGAGGAGTTGAAGTCGAAGGAGTCGGCACTCAGAGCTAAGTGGCAGGGCGAGCGTGATTTGTTGCAGAAGATACAGCAGAATAAGGACTCTATCGAGCACCTCAAGGTCGAGGCGCAGCAGGCAGAGCGTGCGGGCGATTATGGTCGTGTGGCAGAGATTCGCTACGGCAAGATTGTCGAGGCTGAGCGCCAGATTGAGGCGTTGCAGGAGCAGTTGCGATTGACAACCGCTTCGGGCGATGCGATGATTAAGGAGGAGGTCGATTCGCAGGATATTGCCGAGATTGTATCTCGTTGGACGGGCATCCCCGTGCAGCGTATGCTCTCGTCGGAGCGTGAGAAGTTGCTCCATATGGAGGAGGAGCTGCACAAACGTGTTGTGGGTCAGCAGCAGGCTATCGAGGTTATCTCGGATGCCGTACGACGCTCACGTGCCGGTTTGAACGACTCTCGTAAGCCTATCGGCTCGTTTATCTTCCTCGGTACGACGGGTGTGGGTAAGACCGAGTTGGCGAAGGCGTTGGCGGAGTTTCTCTTCAACGACGACTCGATGATGACCCGCATCGATATGAGCGAGTATCAGGAGCGTCACAGCGTCTCACGCCTTGTGGGTGCGCCTCCGGGATATGTGGGTTACGATGAGGGAGGTCAGCTTACCGAGGCTGTGCGCCGCAAGCCCTATTCTGTTGTGTTGCTGGACGAGATTGAGAAGGCTCACCCCGATGTATTTAACATCTTGTTGCAGGTGTTGGACGATGGTCGCCTGACCGATAATAAGGGTCGCACGGTTGACTTCCGCAACACGATAATTATTATGACATCGAATATGGGCTCGCACATCATCCAAGAAAACTTCTCGGCGGCGTTCGATGGCTCGGCTCTGCCTGCAGATGTTGTGGAGCGTACACGTCGTGATGTTATCGAGATGCTCAAGGTGCAGCTTAAGCCCGAGTTCCTGAATCGTATCGATGAGATTGTAATGTTCGAGCCTCTCACTCGCCACGATATTGAGAAGATTGTTGATATTCAGATGACTACCATTAGCCGTATGCTTGCGCAAAATGGTATCTTGCTCGAATATACACCCTCGGCTCGCACGCTTATTGCACAGATGGGTTACGACCCGTTGTTCGGTGCCCGTCCCGTTAAGCGAGTACTTCAGCGTGAGGTGATTAACACCCTCTCGAAGCGAATCCTTGCAGGCGATGTTGTGCGTGAGAAGCCTATTCGCATCGATGCCGAAGGCGAAAAATTGGTCTTTTCTAATTAGTGTTTGTTCCGTCCGATGGATTCCGTCGGGCGGAATTTTTTTATTTCGATAGTTTTCTTAATTTTGCCTAACTAAAGGTGATATTATGAGCTTAGGTTCTGCAACCTCGGAGCTGTTTACAGCGACCAAAGTCCCTGCCTGAGGCGGGGATTTAGGGGTGGGTCAGATTTGTAGATGCGGTCTGTGACCGCAAGGTATGCCGTGATAAGCGGTAAAACCTAAACGTTAATTGTTGTATGTAATTTAAACCACTAAATATTATGAAGATAGCAGTTCCTACACGTGACTCTCGTGTCGATGACCACTTCGGTCATTGTGACCACTATACAATTTTTACCATCGAGAATCGTCAGATTGTAAGCCGTGAGAACTTGCCTTCGCCCGAGGGCTGCGGCTGTAAGTCGGGTATCGCCGCCGTGCTCAAGGAGATGGGCGTAGAGGTGATGTTGGCAGGAAATATGGGCGAGGGTGCCAAGAATGTCTTGCAGAAGCACGACATCGCTGTCATTCGTGGCTGCAAGGGCGACATCGAAACACTTGTGCAGTCGTACCTCTTAGGTTTTATTCTCGACTCTGGCGAGGGTTGCGACCACCACGACTGTGGCAATCATTAGGATTAAAAACAAACAGCCTGCTCCTTTCGGGGCAGGCTGATTTGTTTTTGTGCCAAGTCTATTACAACTCACGAATCCAAATGTTACGGAAGCTGATAGGCTCTGAGGGGTCACCGTGGCTCTGGAGGATGATGGGACCTGCGCCGTGCTTCTTAACCTGAGGATGACCGATGTACTCAGTTGTACCACGGATTACAGTGTTGTTCTGCAACAAAACGCCGTTGTGGATAACTGTAACGGTGGGAGGTACTCGGTATGAGCCGTCAGCGTTGAATACGGGAGCGTTGTAGATGATGTCGTAAACGTTCCACTCGCCGGGCTTACGCATAGCGTTTGCAAGAGGAGTTGACTGCTTGTAAACACTACCTGTCTGGCCGTTTGTATAAGTCTTGTTCTCGTAGCAATCCAAAATCTGAATCTCATACATACCCTGCAAGAATACACCGCTGTTACCACGTGACTGGCTCTCACCTGTG
>JAFNUH010000079.1 GCA_017384185.1 Alistipes sp. | reverse complement strand
CGACATTATCTCAAAAAAATGCAGATATATCATTCAAACTGATGACAAAAATTATATTTTTATGACATTTTATGCTTATAATTAATCATCCGAGACTCTCGCCGAGAATATGCCCTTCTTTGCGCCCCAGCAGCGCCGTTGCATCGTTCTAACGGAGGGCGAGCAGAGTGTGGCAGAGGGTTTTCGCACGGTAGATATACGCCGTCCCGAGCGAGAACTTCTCAAGGCATTCCTGATGATGCACAACACAGCGCACTCGGCACACGGTATGACTCCCCACGTCGATAAGGAGGAGAGCGAACTACTCTCACAGCGTGAGAAGGATGTGCTGGCACTTATTGTCAAGGGGTACATCAACAAGGAGATAGCCGACAAACTCAACATATCGACCCCGACGGTCATCTTCCACCGTCGCAACATCAGCGAGAAGATTGGCTCGAAATCTATCGGTCGCCAGACAATCTATGCCGTGATGAATGGCATTGTCGATTTTCGTGAGCTATAAGCCTCTACTTCTTGATGTAGGGTCTCTTGCCTCTCCACCCTATCTCTACATTTGACAAATACCAATGTCCCTTCTCTTTATTACCCTGAAAAAAGAGATATGTACGACCGTCCGTATCAGTGAAGATGTGCGGATGTCCCGACTCTCGCTCATTCCACTCGCCCTTTGCACCATTGGCAAGGAAAGGCTCATTCCACATACGCTTCCAATGCACGCCATCCTTACTTATAGCCACACCAATCTGCTGCGGAGAGTTATTATATGCACCAGCATAGAACATAACAAGACGCTTGCCTCGTCTAATAACCGATGCCGCCTCGACACACTTCATCTCCCACTGAAGCTCAGGCTTTAGAATAGATTCATCGCACGCCATACTCCACTCGCCACGACTGAAGTCTGTATCTGCCGGAGCAGTCGCCACGCCCTGCATCTGCACCTTGCCCTTAGGGTCACGTGTAGCATAGTACAAAAAGTATCTCCCTTTGAAGAAGATAACTTCGGCATCGATAGCTCGCCCGTTATTCCACTCACCCGTAGGGCGGAAGATAGGATTCGAGGTATCACACTCGAAGTTTATTCCGTCCGTAGATGTTGCGTGACATATAGCACATAGTGAGCCATCCTTTGGATAGTTCTGATAGAACATATGTATCACTCCGTCTCGCACCAAAAATCCTGGGGCTGCCAATCCTTTATTTTCGCTATCGTGCATAGAGGCAGCCGTTATCTCGCCGACCTTCTGCCAATGCGTAAGATCTCGGCTCTCGGCAATACCTACCGACGTACCTATTGTGGGGTCGCCCTTCTTGCTCGGGATGGTGTAATACATAAGGTATCGTCCGCCATAATTTATCACGTAGGGATCTTTACTAAATGGACGTCCCGTACGGTCGGCATCGCCATACATCATACGTGGTGCTTGAGCATTCGCCACAGCAAGGCAACAGCACAAAATCAATAGGCATAGGATTCTTTTCATAGTATTAGGTTTTCGGGATAAAGAGATAGTAAATATAACGAAATATACTCTTTTCCCCAAAAGCATCAGTATAATATCTCATTTTTTTGTATATTTGTTTTTGGGAAAACCTTAAAACAAAAATATATGAGAAAGTTTCTTTTTGCGGCTGCCATCTTCGTGGCATCTATTGGTTGCACTAACAACCAACCCGCACAGACAGAGTGTTGCAAGGAGTGTAAGAATCCCGTAATTGAGAATATTATGGCACGTCGTAGCGTGCGTGCATACAAAGACCAGGCTGTGCCTCGTGAATTGTTGGAGCAGGTGGTAGAGTGTGGCATCAACGCCCCCAATGCTATGAATGCCCAGCAGTGGGAGGTGCGTGTCGTGGAGTCTAAGGAGTGGATTGAGAAGGCTACCGAGGCGTACAAACTCGCAGCAAAGGGTACTCCCGCCGAGAAGAGTATGGCAGACCCCTCGTTCAAAAATATGTTCCGCAACGCTCCCGTTGTGATTTTCATCGGCTGCAAGAGTGGTAAATACACCCCCGTAGATTGTGGACTAATGGCAGAGAATATGATGCTGGCGGCGCAGTCGCTGGGTTTGGGAACGGTATGTATGGGTGGTCCTATCGGCTTCTTCCTGCAACCCGCAGGCGAGCCACTGCTCAAATCACTCGCATTTAGCGAAGGGTATGAGCCGCTTATCTGCATCGGTATCGGCTACGCAGATGAGGCACCCGAGGCGAAACCTCGCAACAAAGATGTAATAAAATATATAGAGTAATAACCATAAAACCTTGACCAATGAAAAACCTTAACACAAAACTTTTCTACTCCCTGACGGGAGCTGCTGCCGTGGCATCGTTGCCATCGTGCGCACCAAAGCAGGCAGAGCCACAAGGTCCATACAATATTGTATATATTATGACCGACGACCACACAGCTCAGATGATGAGTTGCTACGACCGTCGTTATGTCCACACGCCCAACCTCGACCGCATTGCCGAGGATGGTGTGCGATTTACAAACAGCTTTGTTGCCAACTCGCTAAGTGGTCCTAGCCGAGCTTGTATGATTACCGGTAAGCACAGCCACGCAAATGGCTTTGCTGACAATGAGCCAGGCACGGTATTCGACTCATCGCAGCAGACCTTCCCCAAGCTATTGCAGGCGGCAGGTTATCAGACTGCCGTTGTGGGCAAATGGCACCTGAAGAGTGCTCCTACGGGCTTCGACTATTGGGAGATTATCCCTGGGCAGGGCGACTACTACAATCCTCGCTTCATAACCCCGCAGGACACACTGCGCAACGAAGGTTATATTTCGGACCTTATTACGGACAAGAGCCTAAAATGGCTTGACGAGCGTGATAAGGAGAAACCCTTCTGCATACTTATCCACCATAAGGCGTGCCACCGTGAATGGCAACCCGACCTGAAGTATCTCAACGAGTATGAGGATACAACATTCCCCATCCCCGACACATTCTACGACACGTACGAGGGTCGTGTGGCGGCACAGGCTCAGGAGATGAGCATCGCCAAGGATATGAAGCTCGTTGCCGACAACAAGATTATCCCCAAGGATGAGAAGTCACGTGACTACCGTTCGTATAAATATGCTGTTAGCCGCCTTACGCCAGAGGAGAAAGCCGTATACGATGAGTTTTACAGCAAAATAACTGATGACTTCTACGCTAAGAATCCGCAGGGTAACGACCTGGCAGAGTGGAAGTTCCAGCGCTATATGCGTGACTACGCCAAGGTTGTAAAGTCGGTTGACGACAACGTAGGTCGTGTACTCGATTACCTGGAGGCAAACGGCTTGAAGGAGAACACGTTGGTTGTTTACACCTCAGACCAGGGATTCTATATGGGCGAGCACGGCTGGTTCGACAAGCGCTTTATGTACGAGGAGTCGTTCCGCACACCGCTTGTTATGAGCCTTCCAGACGACTTCGAGCGCAAGGGCGACATCGAGGAGATGGTACAGAACATCGACTACGCACCCACATTCCTAGAGTTGGCAGGCGTAGAGGTTCCCGAGGATATTCACGGTGAGTCAATCGTGCCGTTGCTCAAGGGCGAGAAGCCCGCAACGTGGCGTAAGTCACTCTACTACCACTACTACGAGTTCCCCGCCGTACATATGGTTAAGCGTCACTATGGCGTGCGCACCGAGCGCTACAAGCTCATTCACTTCTACAACGACATCGACGTTTGGGAGTTGTACGACCTGCAGGAGGATCCTAAGGAGTTGAACAACCTCTACGGCAAGGAGGGTTACGACCAGATAACCAAGGAGTTGATGGAGGAGTTGAAGCGTCTGCAGGAGCAGTACGACGACCCTATCCGATTCGCACAAGCACAAAAGTAAGATAGTGGAGGAGAAAAGTCCAATTATAATGCCCTTTGCAAGGCCGCTCTACGTTATGGCAAAGCCCGTTGGAGCGGCTTGCAATTTGGCTTGTGAGTACTGCTACTACCTCGAGAAGGCGGCACTCTACGACTCTACGCCCCGCACGCTGATGAGTGACGAGGTGCTGGAGCGATACATCTCGGAGTATATCCATTCGCAGACAACACTCGAAGTATATTTCACCTGGCACGGAGGTGAGCCGCTGATGCGACCCATCGCCTTCTATCGTCGTGCGCTGGAGCTGCAAAAGAAGTATGCCGCAGGGCGCACCATAGTAAATAGCATACAGACCAACGGCACGCTCATAAACGAGAAGTGGTGCGAGTTTTTCCGCAAAAACAACTTCCTGGTGGGTATCTCGATTGATGGTCCTGAGGAGTTTCACGACGAGTTCCGCCGAAATAAGGCAGGTCGCCCATCGTTCAAGGATGTTGTGCGAGGCATACGCCTACTGAATCGTTACGGCGTAGAGTGGAATGCTATGGCTGTGGTCAACGACTTTAATGCCGACTATCCGCTGGACTTCTACCGCTTCTTCCGTGACGAGCTGGGGTGTCGTTATCTGCAATTCACACCCGTCGTGGAGCGCACAATGGAGCGTGGTGACGGTCTGCAACTCGCATCGGGCAGAGATGACGGGGGCGAGATGGCAGACTTCTCTGTTACACCCAAGCAGTGGGGTGATTTTCTCTGCGGGGTCTTTGACGAGTGGGTAAGGAACGATGTCGGGGAGATGTTTATCCAGATTTTCGACTCTACGCTCGCCAATTGGGTGGGCGAACAACCGGGGTTGTGTACGCTCAATAGCTACTGCGGACACGCTGCCGTAATGGAGTACAATGGCGATGTATATTCGTGCGACCACTTTGTCTTTCCGGAGTACAAATTAGGCAATATCTGCGAGAAGTCGCTCTCGGAGATGATGTACAGCCAGCGACAGCAGGCATTTGGAGCGATGAAATACAAGGGTCTGCACTCTCGTTGCCGTAAATGCCGCTACGAATTTGCTTGTCACGGCGAGTGCCCCCGCAACCGCTTCGTAGAGGCAGATGGCGAAGCAGGGCTAAACTACCTATGCGAGGGGTATTATCGTTTCTTTGACCACGCTGCTCCCTATATGGATTTTATGAAACGGGAGCTGGCGGCAGGCAGAGCGCCCGCAAATGTTATGCAGTGGGCAAAAGATAATGAGTAAGGCAAGCCGATAGCAGTTTTCACAAAAATTATCCAAAAAGAATTTTGATTTCTCACCAAATTACGATATATTTGTAATCGGAATATGCCCCCGCTTGGGGCGAAATATGTAGAGAATTATATGATGAACCACTTTTTCTATAAGCGATTTTACTTTTACCGTGCGAACGGTCAGGATGTCGTATGTTAAAATGAAGTGATTCATATACGTTTATAAATCCTGACCGCACGAGTGTGGTCAGGATTTTTTAGTCCTACGACAATGAAGAGAATAGCAATACAGGGCTACGAAGGTAGTTTCCACCATATAGCAGCAAACCTCTATTTCGGTCGTGATATAGAGATTCTGCCCTGCGACACGTTCCGAGCCGTAGCTACGTCGGTAAAGCGTGGCGATGCTTATATGGGTTTGATGGCGATAGAGAACTCTATTGCAGGCTCCATCATCCCAAATTACAGCATCTTGCAGGACGAGAACCTGCAAGTGGCGGGCGAGGTATATCTCCCCATCAAGCAAAATTTGATGGTGCTACCCGATGTGGAGCTGGAGGATATTCAGGAGGTAGAGTCGCACTCGATGGCTCTGTTGCAGTGCGTAGATTATCTCGATGAGCATAATTGGAAACTTATCGAGAGCGATGATACAGCCCTCAGCGCCAAGCATATCGCTGAGAAGGGTCTGCGTCACACGGCAGCTATCGCCAGCGAGTTGGCGGCTGAGATGTACGGGCTGAAGATTATCGCACCCGAGATTAACACCATAAAGAGCAACTACACTCGTTTTATGGTCCTCAAGCGCTACGACCACAACATTGCCCCTGATGTGAACAAGGCGTCGCTATACTTTAAGACCAACCACGAGGAGGGTTCACTACTCAGGGCACTGAGCTGTCTAGAGGGTATTAACCTCTCAAAATTGCAGTCATACCCAATTCCAAGCGAGCCGTGGCACTATTTATTCCATATAGATTTGGAATTTTCGTGTTTAGATGACTATATTCGCAACTTGAATAGACT
>JAFNUH010000078.1 GCA_017384185.1 Alistipes sp. | reverse complement strand
GTTAAAGCACTCACAAGCCGCCTTGCAGGCAGGAGAGAGAGGCGGTCGCACCATAGAGATAGAGAACAATGCAAAGGATTGTCTTATGACATTCGTGCGAGAGAAGGGCGATAGCCGAGTTATGGCGATAATGAACCTCTCGCCCTACACCATCCACGCCAACTACAACAATGGTATATACGCAGGCGACTACACAAACGCCATAACTGGCGAGCGTGTAACACTCCCCGTAGAGTTCGAGCAGGATATTGAGCCGTGGGGATATACCTTATTATATAAATAGAGATGAAACGACTTTTTGCCATACTTCTGCTTATCGTACTTTGCCACACGGTCGAGGCACGCCAATACAGTGTGAAGGATATTCCCAATGTGCAACTGCAGAATCGTTACAATTTCACATCTAACCCCGACGGAATACTATCACGCTATGCCGTAGCAAAGATTGACTCGATATGCTACGACCTGCGCCACCGTGGCATTGCGCAGACGGCAGTTGTAGCAGTCGAGGAGATTGACTCGGACGATGTTTTTGAGTTTGCATACGAACTATTCTCATCGTGGGGCGTAGGTAGCAAAAGCGATAGTGGCATAGGCATCCTACTCGTCGAGGATGCTCGTGAGATACGATTTATTACAGGCTACGGTGTGGAGGGCGCTCTACCTGATGCCATCTGTAAGCGCATACAGACACAATATATGCTACCCTACTTCCGTGATGGAGATTACAGCAGCGGAATGGTGGCGGGCGTGGAGGCTATTCGTGCCGTGCTGAATGGTAGCGAGCTGGACACAGGTGGCAATGACGACTACACAGAGGAGGATGACGAGGCGATGGTTGCTATGATTATCTTCTTCATTATGACGATTATCGGGTCGATAGTTGTCATTCTGATTGCCGACCGCAAATCACGCACCTGCCCGAACTGCAAACAGATTACATTGCAAAAGGATTCAGTTAGAGTTCTCTCTCACAACTTTGGTGCAACGACATACGAAGATACATACGTCTGCACGAAGTGTGGAACAACCGTAAAGCGCAAACGCCAAGACTATGACTCGTCAAACAACAACCGACGTGGTGGCGGTCCTATAATTATGGGCGGCGGCTTTGGTCGAGGCGGTAGCTCGTTCGGAGGCGGCTCTTTTGGTGGCGGCTGGGGCGGTGGCTCATTCGGCGGCGGAGGTGCTGGCTCACGCTGGTAAGAAAACAAGATGCAAATAACAAGTAAAATTATAAGATTATGAAAAAGATTATTTTGATGGCTGTGATTGCCATATTCTCACTCACATCGTGCTCGACATACAACGGTATGGTAACCAAAGAGGAGGCTGTAAAGAGTGCTTGGTCAAATGTTGAGACTCAGTATCAGCGCCGTGCAGACCTTATCCCTAACCTTGTTTCAACTGTCAAGGGCTACGCTTCACACGAGGAGTCAACACTTACTGCCGTAGTGGATGCACGCTCAAAGGCTACATCGGTAAATATATCAATGGATGAGCTCACGCCTGAGAAGTTGGCAGAGTATCAGAAGGCTCAGTCGGCTGTGACATCGGCTCTCGGTCGCCTGATTGCAGTATCGGAGAACTATCCCGAACTTAAGGCAAACCAGAATTTCTTGGAGCTGCAGGCTCAGTTGGAGGGTACCGAGAATCGTATCACCGTTGCTCGCAAGGGTTTCAACGATGCTACAAACGACTACAATGTAACCGTTAGAAAGTTCCCCGCAAATATCGTAGCTATGATTTTCGGCTTCGACCAGAAGCCCTACTTCGAGGCTGACGAAAGCGCCTCGGCTGCTCCGAAGGTAGAGTTCTAAAAATACCACAATTTAGTTATCGAAAAATATCCATAGGATGGAAAAAGTTCGTTTCGGTGTCGTTGGCACCAACTTTATAACCGACTGGGTAATTGCCGGAGCAAGAGAGGATAGCCGTTTTGAGCTTGCCGCAGTATGCTCTCGCACACGTGAGCGTGGCGAGGAGTTTGCCGCCAAGCACAATATCCCCCACATCTTCACATCTCTCGAGGAGATGGCATCAAGCGACAAGGTGGATGCTATCTATATAGCATCGCCCAACTATATGCACGCCGAGCAGAGCATACTTGCGATGAGCCACGGCAAGCACGTGCTATGCGAGAAGCCACTGGCATCCAACGCTCGTGAAGCAAAGGAGATGATTGCCGCATCGGAGCAGTATGGCGTGGCACTTATGGAGGCGATGAAGAGCACACTCAGCCCCAACTTCCGAGCCGTAATGCAGAATCTGCACCGCATAGGCACGCCACGCCGTTACTTCGCATCGTTCTGCCAATACTCATCTCGTTATGACAAATACAAGGAGGGCGTGGTGCTCAACGCCTTTCGTCCCGAGTTATCGAACGGTGCTATGATGGATATTGGCGTATATACCATCTACCCGCTTGTTGCACTCTTCGGCAAGCCACAATCCATCTCGGCTCAGGGTGTAGTCCTGTCGAGTGGCGCAGATGGTCAGGGCGCAGTAAATATGCAATACGATGGATTGAACGCTACGGTCTTATACTCAAAGATTGCCAACTCTCAACTCCCCGCAGAGATTCAGGGCGAGGAGGGAAATATTCTTATTGACCGCATTCAAACCCCCGTGGATGTCCGATTCTACCCCCGTCAGGCTCCCGCATCGGGACACGAGAAACGTGTGGAGGGCGAGCTACTCAGCCGTGAGGAG
>JAFNUH010000077.1 GCA_017384185.1 Alistipes sp. | reverse complement strand
TGTGAGAAATTCGAGGGGTCGAACTTAACCACACGCTTCTCGCCTGCCGAGAGCTCCACGCTCTGCTCGAAGGTGATGTCGCCGATTTTACCCTTCAAACTTCCTGCCACGGGCGAGGTGCTGTGGTTGGTGACAAATATCTCGGGTGTGAGCGTAGCCTTTCTGTCGGGCTGCGAGAGGGTGGTCTGCACGAAGGGGTCTTGCAGCGTAACCTCGCCCGACGAGGTGAGATATACATCGTTATAGATACCGATGTTACGACCACGGATTGTAGAAATCCAGTCCCAGCCGATGGTGGCGTGGAAGGTGGGGTTGTCGGCACCGAGGATACCGCCATTGAAGTCGGTATTCACCTCATACTTCTCCTTGATGGCGCCGATATGCTCGTTCTTGATAATCTCAACAGCCAAGGCGTTGCGACCCTCGTGTACAAGCTCCGTAACATCGTACTTGCCACGGATGAAGGCACCCTCAAGGCGAGCCAGCTTATGACCGTTGATATATATATTTGCCTTCCAGTTAAGACCGTCGAAGTTCAGCATCAGGCGCTCACGCTTGAAATCCTTGGGCAACTCGAACTCGTTGCGATACCAGAAGTTTGAGTTGAAGAACGACTCCGACACCTGGAAGATATTGTCGGCATAGTTGGGGTTGGGCAGCGCACCGATGTTCTTATAGCTGGTAAGAACCGTGCCCGGAACGGTAGCTACAATCCAATCCTCGGCTGGGTAGCCCACCTGCGAGATTGTCTCGCCCGTGTGCTCGACCTCTGAGGCACGTTGCAGGGTCCAGCCGCCACCCGTCAGGGCATACTTCGCACCCTCGGCGGCGGGTTGCGCCTTAGGCTGGGGAGCGAGCGCACCACGACCCATAACCTCAACCTCGCTCAGAGTGTAGTACTCGCCATTGGCGGGCTCCGACATCAGGATACGCACGTAGCGACCCTTGCCCTTGCAGGCAATCTCATCAATGAGCGTGTCGCCACCCGGAAGCGCAGCAACATCACGCCACGTTGTGGCATCGTCCGAGCTCTGCACCTTGCCCGAGAGAGCCTTGTGAATCCAGTGCAGGATGACCTTATCGAACGACGAGCGTGCGCCAAGGTCGATGTATATCCACTCCTCGCCATCGGTGGCGCTCATCCACGCCGAGCCGAAGTGCTTCGAGGCGAGAAGATTGACCTGCTCGCCACCATTGAAGAAATCGACAGCCGTAAACGACCACTCGACAGCGCCCGCCATAGCCATACGCAGGCGGTAGTGGGTGTAGGCAGTGGTGTTTGTAAGTTTAATCTTATCCTCTAACGTGCGGGTACGATACTCAATCTTGGCACTCATCTTATTGGGGTCGGTCTGCACGACGCTGCGACCCTCACGACCCGGCAAGCCGCTGCCCTTAAGAGAGCCGAGTGGCGTCCACGCCGAGCCGTCGTTTGATGCCTCGACTACGATTTCGTAGCCGCCCGAAAGTTTTTTATCGTCATAAGCAACAGTACCTAAGAAAGTTACCTCGTCGATGGTCTCCGACCAGTTGTGCATCGTGTAGCACATATAGGCGTTCTCGCCCGAGAGCGTATTCTTCGAGTAGGGACCGCCGTCGATTGCCCACTCACGCTCACGCAGGCGCACGTCGCCGCTATTTGTCGTGAACTCCATATAGGCGGGCTCGGCGGTAGTGATGATGCCATCGGTTGCCAACTGTGCCGTAAGGTTATAGTCGTAGCTCGACGAGTGGTAGGCGGTATGCAGTCGAGCGATGTTGCGATAGGTGTCGTCGGGCAGCAGCTCAGGCGAGGGGTCCTCGGCAGGAGAGCCCGGGTAGAGACCTATGCCACGGGTGTAGTAGTCGGAGCGCACGAACGACTCCTTGGGGCACTGCCCGCAACCACACAACAGGGTAGTGAGCACGGCGAGAAGTGCAACGGGGAAAGATTTTCTCTTCATATTCTTTTGATTTTATAATTTGCGTATTGTGGTATAGTGGTTTTCAGCGTTAAAAATACAAAAAAAGAGAGAGATTTACCCTTTTTTATAACCTTTTGTGGGATAATCGGGTGGTTTTTTGTAATTTCGTATGGTAGAATGACAAAACCTGAAAAACTATGAATAGACTATTACTCCCAATTTTTGCCCTTGCAATGCTCCTTATGAGCTGCACGGCAAAGCAACCGCTATCACTTTACGATTTGCGATGTGAGGATTTGGACTCACCAACGGCTATCGCCTCGACGATGCCCCACTTCTCGTGGAAGCTAAGTGCCGATGCCTCGGCAACAAAGCAGACACACTACGAGGTGATGGTGGCAACGACAGAGAAGGCTCTCAAGAACAATCAGCCCGACCTATGGTCATCGGGCAAGGTGGCATCCGACGAGTCGGTGATGGTGCCCTATGCGGGTGAGGCGCTCAAGTCGCAGACGCTCGCATACTGGAAGGTGCGTGTGTGGGACAACCACGGCAACGAGTCGGCGTGGAGCGATGTGCAGCGCTTTGGCGTGGGTATCCTCTCGTTCGATGAGTGGCAGGGCGAATATATCGGTATAAAGGAGTGCGCTGTGCCGCAGCTACGCCGTAAGTTTGACATAAAGGATAAGAGTGCGACATATATGTTGCACGTCAACTCGCTGGGTTATCACGAGATATATCTCAACGGCGAGAAGGTGACAGAAGATGTGCTCTCGCCCGCCGTGTCGGAGATGGCAAAGCGTTCGCACTCTGTGACATAC
>JAFNUH010000010.1 GCA_017384185.1 Alistipes sp. | reverse complement strand
ATAGAGCCGTTGCGTTGGACGAGAGAATAGGTATAGACAAGTTTCAAGAAGAGTTGTTTCGCAACGCTGGCGTTAGAGTGAGATAGATAAAAAAGAGGGTGATAACCTAAGTTATACACCCCCTGTTTCTCTTCTTGTAACGCAAATTATTTCTTTGCCTCCTCAACAGAAACCTTGCGGAACTCCTTCAAGAGCTTTGTCAACTCGAGCGCTGCCTTACGAGCACGTGTACCCGCAGCCTTGTTATTCTTCTCAACCTGAGCTGCTGCATTTGCAGAGAATACCTCGATCTGAGCATTAATCTGATCTACCAAGTTTTTCATATCGATAATTTTTATTGGTTTGTTATCTGCGCAAATATATGAAAATTTCTAAAAACCAAATAATTTTCGCTCAAAAATCGTATATAAAAAGCGCATAAACCTCTTAGGATGGGGAAAATAGGAGTTTGATGGCATATTTTTTGACCTTGCGTCGGAGGATTAAAACTTTTTCCTATGCAAAGAATTTTGTCAATTCATCTTCTGCTCGCATTGCTCCTTCTGTCGGCTTGTCACCATAAACAGAAAGAGAAGCGGAGTATCCCCTCGCTTGAGATTGAGGTTGCAGAAGCGGAGGCGGACTCACTCGTTATGCGATATGAGTTTGTCACTCACCTCAAGAGTAAGCACGAAGCTTTGATTCAACCACGAGTTAATGGCTACCTGTTGAAGAAGAGTTTCTCGGCAGGTATGCCCGTCAGGCGAGGTGACCTGCTCTTTGTTATAGATGCCAATCTGCTCAACACTACACTCTATGCTGCGCAGGCTCAACTTGCCTCGGCAGAAGCTCAAGCCGTAGAGGCGAGGAATAACTACGAACGAGCCGTACCTCTTGCTCGAATAAACGCCATATCGCAGACGCAGCTCGACCAATATACATCAGCCTACGCCTCGGCTCGCTCGGCAGTGCAATCGGCTCGGCAATCATTAGAGAGCGCCCGCTTGGAGGTCAGCTACTCGAAGATATATTCACCAATAGATGGTATTATTGCGTGGACGGAGGTGAGCGTGGGTGATTACGTTGGACCTGGCACACAATTCACAACCTTGACAACAATATCAAACACAGACACTCTGTCAGCCGAGATAGCCATCCCAACATCACTCTATATGCGTTACGCAGGCAGACGAACATCCTACGACAATCGTGATTTATTGTCGGATATTGTACTCACGCTTGCCGATGGCTCCACATACCAATACAAAGGCACGTACGACTACACAAAGCAGAGCATCTCACCAACGAGTGGAACAATAACTCTCGTAGCTGATTTCCCTAATCCCGAAAATCATTTGAAGGCGGGCGAATATGGTCGCATCACAACGGGTATTGGCTCTCGGCAAAGAGTTATAACTGTGCCACAGCTCGCTATAAATCGTATGCAGGGCGTAGAGTCGGTGTGGGTTGTACGTCCCGATAGTACGGTCGAGTACAGGGTGGTAAAGACGGGCGAGACAATTGGCGACAGATGGATTGTCGAGGAGGGGCTCTCCGAAGGCGAACACGTAACCGTTACGGGTGGACAAAAACTGCACAATGGCGAAAAGATAATACCGCAAATCAGAAGATAATATGGGTGAGTTTTTTATAAAAAGACCTGTCTTTGCAATGTCGTTGGCAATTGCTATGACGCTGATGGGGCTTGTCGCCTTGTCGGATTTATCCATACAACAATATCCAGATATCACTCCGCCCGTTGTAGAGGTGTCAGCAACGTATGTTGGTGCCGATGCCGAAACCGTCAATAACTCCGTTGCCGTGCCATTGGCGCAGGAGGTTATGGGCGTGAGTGATATGTTATATATGCAGACGACGAGCGCTAACGATGGTACGATGACAATGCAGGTCACATTCGACATTGGCTCATCGCCCGATATGGATGCCATCTTCACGCAGAACAATGTGGCTGCTGCGACCTCAAAACTTCCCGAGGCGGTGGCTCAGCAGGGTGTCGTGACCCGCAAGAGCGACACAGGTTTCTTGATGGTCTATGCGCTGGCGAGCGACGGGCGTTATGATGACGAATTTTTATCGAACTACGCATATATTAATCTTGAAAATCGCCTTGCAAAGATTGATGGCGTAGGTAAGGTAAATATTATGGGTGCTGGCGAATATGCTATGCGAATATGGATAGACCCCGACAAGCTACACTACTACGGACTAAGCCTTAACGAGGTTCTCGAAGCTATCCGCACACAAAGTGGAGTATATCCTGCGGGTAAGTTTGGCGCAGAGCCTGCGCCAGCAGATGCCGTATATACCTATACAGTTACCCTGCCACCTCAAATATCGACTGCCGAGGAGTTTTCTCAAATTATAATCTCGCTCGACAACGACGGCAATGAGATACGGCTGGAAAACATCGCATCGGTAACTCTCGGTAGCCAGAGTTACGGTATGCGTTCGCTTTTGGGTGAGAATCCTTCGGCTCTGATTGTCGTTTATCAAGAGCCGGGAAGTAATGCCGTAGAGGTCGGCGGGCGAGTGAAGAGCGTTGTGTCGGAGCTTCAGAGTCGCCTGCCCGATGGCGTGAATATCTACAATGTGGTAGATACAACAAAGAGCATCAAGGATGGCATAAAAGATATATTCAACACGCTTATCATTGCGCTTGTGTTGGTAATACTTATCATCTACATCTTCTTGCAGGATTGGCGTGCGACGTTGATTCCTTTGGTGGCAATTCCCGTATCTCTGATAGGTACATTTATGCTCTTCCCGCTGTTGGGATTCTCGCTAAACATCATATCGCTTTTGGGTATGGTCTTGGCTATTGGTCTTGTCGTTGACGATGCCATCGTAGTTGTGGAGGCTGTGCAGGTGAATATCGAACGTGGTATGAATAACGTAGATGCCACGATTGATGCTATGCGCAAGGTTGCCTCGCCTATCATCGCCACGACGATAGTCCTGTTGGCAGTTTTTATTCCCGTGTCGTTTACATCGGGTATTACAGGTTTGTTGTTTCGCCAATTCTCAATAACAATCGCAACGGCAGTTGTATTGTCAGCGTTCAATGCTCTTACCCTATCGCCCGCCTTGTGCTCTTTATTATTAAAGCCTCATAAACGGAGCGAGCAAGGTCTCTTTGCTCGATTCAACCGTTGGTTTGACAGCCGTATGGAGGGGTATAGTAACTTTGCAACTTCCATAGCCAAACACACCGCACGAACGGCAATATTTGTTGTCGTAACCCTTGCTCTTACATTTGTTGGATGGAAGATGTTGCCTACGGGATTTCTGCCAGATGAGGATCAGGGTTACCTTATGGTAATTGTCGGCACACCCGATGCGTCATCGCTGCAAACAACAATGCAGGCAATGAACCACGTCGAGCAGGTTGTAGCGGCACGCCCCGAGGTTGAGTTCACATCGCTTGCCGCTGGTTTTAATATGATGGCAGGCATAAGCGCAACAAATAGCGGAATTGTGTTTGTCGTGCTGAAGGATTATTCGCAGAGAAAACTATCGGCAGCGCAGATTGCAGCGCAACTTACCGAGGAGTTGTATGTGGCAATTCCCGAGGCGCAGTGCTACGCCTTTATACCACCTGCTATTCCTGGTTTGGGCGTGACATCGGGCATAACGCTCGAAGTGCAGGATTTGGAGGGACGTGGCACAGAGTATCTCGTCGAGCAGGCTCAAAAGTTGATGGACTCGCTACGCCAGTCGCCTGCGATAGCATCGGTCAGTACACAGTTTGGTGCCGACATTCCCCGCCGCCGAATTGATATAAACAAGCGTCAGGCGCTGAGCCAAGGAGTTGCATTGGAGGATGTATATAGCTCACTCTCGGCATATCTTGGAGGTAGTTATATTGGTAATTTCAATCGATTTGGTCGGCTTTACCAATCCTATATCCAAGCCTCGCCCGACCGCCGTCTGAATGAGCGTTCGTTGGATTATTATTTTGTTGAGAACGCAGATGGCGAGAGTGTTCCCCTATCGGCTTTTGCTTCGGTAAAAGATACTATTGGTGTAGAGTATATCACGTTGTTTAATCTTAACGAGTCTGTTTCGCTTACCGTCACACCCGCTGCCAAAGCATCTACGGGAGATGTTATGGCAGATATTGAGCAGATAGCCAAAGAGTGCCTGCCCGATGACGTTGGATTTTCGTGGAGCGGAATGTCGTACCAGGAGGCTAACGCTTCGAAGAGTGGTTTTGTGGTATATCTGTTGGCTTTGGTCTTTGCATTTTTGGTATTGGCGGCGCTATATAACAGTTGGGGCTTGCCGTTGTCTATCCTGATGAGCGTGCCGATAGCCGTTTTCGGAGCCTTGGTGTTTGTAATAGTGGCGCACCGGATTGATGCACTCTTTGTGAATAATATCTATATGCAAATATCGCTGGTGATGCTTATTGGCTTGGCGGCAAAGAACGCAATTTTGATTGTGGAGTATGCCGATACGATATTTCTATCATCGAAGCTATCGCTCCTCGATGCTGCTATTGAGGCAGCTCGCCAGCGTGTAAGACCTATTATTATGACCGCCTTCGCCTTTATCCTGGGTGTGATGCCTCTCGTATTTGCTTCGGGTGTGTATTCTACGGCTCGAAATATTATGGGCGTAGCACTCGTCGGTGGAATGTTAGTTGCAACCCTGGTCGGTATATTCCTCTACCCTGCCGCATACTTTTTGGTAGCTAAGGTGGGCGGTTTTGAGCGTCGTCGTCAAAATAAATAGTTGAGAGTTATGAGATGGATGATTAATATTTTCGTTGCGTTGTGTTGCTTTTCGTGCGCACCATATCTATCTTCGCCAGATGTGGATATTCCCTCGGAGTATATTTTCGGTGATGTGTCGCCGGCGGATAGTATTGATGGGTATTGGTGGAGTATCTATGATGACGAAGTCTTGGATTCGTTAGAGCGACGAGCCTTGGCGCAAAATAAGAATCTGGCTATCGCCGCATCGAGGGTCGAGTCTGCTCGTTATAGTCTGAGTATTGCCCGCTCTGCATTTTTACCTTCGTTGGATGCCGAGCTATCTGCTGAGGGAGAATATACCACCATCGAGGGGCGAAGTTATGATATTACAATCCAGCCCACCGTGTCGTGGAACGTATCTCTGTTTGGTGCATTGAAATATACCTCTCGTGAGGCGCAGGCAGAACTGCTCTCTACCGAGTGGGCATATCGTGGTGTGATATTGTCGCTAACAAAAGAGGTGGCAACAACATATTTTATAATCCTGCAATGTAAACGTAGCCTCGATATTGCTCGCCATAGTCATCAGCTACGTGTAGAGTCTGCGGTATTGATGGACTCGCTATTGCGATATGGTTCTTCGACAATGTTGGACCGTGAGCAGGCTATGAGTCTTGTATATACCGCCGCCGCAGATATTGAACAGTATTCACGTGCTTTGACGCAGGCGGAGTTGTCGTTGGCGACACTTCTCGGCGAGAGCCCTCAGACAATTAAGAGTAATAATTTCTACCGTGAGCTGTCTGTTGAATCGTTGCCAAAGGCTATCCCTGCGGGTGTGCCATCCGATATATGATCAGCGAAAGCCTGGAACTGTCCTATGCTAAAAAGCAGGCTGATACTCGTGAGGCTATTGCCGCTTATGAGAAGGCTGCAAACAATAGAGACTATCTAAACAAAGTGCATAAGCTGACTCTGGATCAGAAGTTTGAAATGGAACAGCTGGCCAATAAGGCTGCTCGTGAGGCGGAGGCCCGCGCCATGAAGGACGCTGAGACTAAGGCTAAGGCTGAAATGCAGCCCATTCTGGAAGCTATTCATAAGGCTGAAATGGCTCGTAATAGAGCAGCTGATGATGAGAAGATTAAGACTGAGCAGATGCTGACTGAGATCGAAAAGGCTAAGCAGCAGGCATACGCCGATACTGTGAAGTCTATCATGGCATCTATTAGCCCTGAACTGGTTGCCGCTCTGACCTCTACTGCTAATGCAGATATGCTGGAAACCGTAACCCAGGCTATGTCTCCTTACGCAATGGCAAATGGCGAATCTGTTGCAGATGTAACCAACAAGCTGCTGCGTGGCACTCCTCTGGAAGGCTTCATTGAGAAGATTACCTCCCAAGGCTAATAAATAAATTCCCATAGGGTGAGATTAACTCTCACCCTATTTTTTTTATTGATTTTTTGTAAAAATTATTATATAATATTTATAAGAAATAAGAAAGAAGGAATTTTTATGAGAGGACATTCTTTATATCAAGTTATTCCAAAAGAACCACAATTGGTATTAAGAATTACTGTTTTAGATAATGATATTCGCCCCTTGGAGTCAGAAGAATGTACAGTATATGATATTGATAAGCTAGAAGAATT
>JAFNUH010000076.1 GCA_017384185.1 Alistipes sp. | reverse complement strand
TCTGTGGAGCAAAAACCTCGAAAGTAAGATCGAAACGCACCTGGTCGTTACCAGCACCTGTTGAGCCGTGTGCGATAGCATCAGCACCGATAGAGTTAGCGTAGTTTACGATAGCCAACGCCTGGAATGTACGCTCTGAGCTTACAGAGATAGGATATGTCTTGTTACGCAAAACATTACCCATAACCATATACTTGATGCACTTGCCGTAGTAGTCGCTCGTAACATCGATATTCACGTGCTGCTTAGCACCGAGTGCGTATGCACGCTCCTCGACAGCCTTAAGCTCCTCAGCCGAGAAACCACCTGTATTTGCCAATGCAGTATATACCTCATAGCCCAACTCCTTGGTGAGGTACTTTACGCAGAACGAGGTATCCAAACCTCCGCTATAAGCCAAAACAACTTTCTTCATATTTTTTATCTCGTTTTATTATTTTCTACAATTTAGATTTGATTATCTGCCAAACAGACGGCTAAACCAACCCTCCTTCTTTGCCGATGACTTTGCAGCAGCCTTAGCAGCCTCCTCGGCAGCCTTCTTCTTAGCAACCTTCTCGGGGTCGTAAATCATACCTGTGCAGAGACACTTTGTCAAATTGGTACGCTGCAACACATCGTAATTCACGCACGACTGGCAACCAGCCCAGAAAGCTTCATCGTCGGTTAGCTTTGCAAATGTAACAGGCTCGTAACCCAACTCTGTATTGATACGCATCACAGCCTCGCCTGTTGTCAAACCAAAGAGCTTTGCGTTGGGGAAGCGCTTGCGAGAGAGGTCAAATGCCGCCTGCTTAATGCGCTTGGCTACGCCCATACCTCGATACTGAGGACGTACGATAAGACCAGAGTTTGCAACAAACTCATCGTGACCCCACGACTCGATGTAGCAGAAACCAACAAACTCATCACGATTTACGGCAATGATAGCCTTTCCTGAATTAATTTTATCGGCGATATATTCGTCGGTACGGCGGGCGATACCCGTTCCACGCTGTTTAGCAGCCTCATCAATCGCATCGTTAATCTGTGTTACAAAACAGAGATGTCTCTCGTCTGCGACCATTACATCAATTTTCATTTCGACAAAAAGTTATATGTTTTCGTATTAATTTCAATTTGAGAGTGCAAAGATTGCATATTATTCCACAATATGCAAATATTTAATTATCGTTATTTATATATAATATAAAATATCCGCATAATTGCATAAATAATGAATAGATATGTCAAAATACGGAATATTCTACACTCAAACGGTTACTCGCCCACTTACTCGAATCTATCAAGTGATAGCAAAGAAAAACTCGACACGGAGGTAAAATAGATTCGAAAAGAGTTGCATAAATCAGTTTTATGCATTAAATTCGCATAAATATGACAACAAGAAACCAAATTCAACCTAAACGAAAATATCAAAAATGAATCAAAAAACACAACGACTCGCAACCATACGCAAGATAATTCGTAGCGAGTTGGTAGGCTCACAGGAGGAGCTGATTACACGCCTGGCAGAGTGCGGAATAGAGATTACACAAAGTACACTATCACGTGACCTGAAGTTTATGAATGTAGCCAAAGTTCCTCACAAAAATAAGGGCTACATCTACGTTCTGCCAAACACTACACAACACGATGTTAATGTCTCGTCGAACATATCTGACAACATCACAAGCCTAACATTCTCAGGAAATTTAGGTGTTCTAAAGACAAAAGCCGGTTATGCGAGCGCTATATCCGTTCCAATCGATAACCTTGACTGCCCCAACATTTTGGGTACGATTGCGGGCGACAACACGGTGCTAATAATCCTTCGTGAGGATGCTAACCGAGGGCAGGTAATAGAGTCTCTGATGAGAATTTTCCCGATGTTAGGAAATGTGATATAATAATAAAGAGGGTGTCTAACAAGTTAAGTTAGCACCCTCTTTTTCTGAGAGATTGTATAACAAGAGCTATTTAATCTTCGATTATATAAATATGTTCGTTCGGTCGCTGCATATGAAAACGCTCACGGGCATACTGCTCAAGATATTCATCATACTTTAGTCGCTCGAGCATCGTGCTATCCTCGGTTATACGAGCCTGAAACTGCTCACCCTGCTCCTCAAGGCGACTCATACGATGTTTGACAGTGATGACCGTAAAGAGATTACGCACAGTAAGCACGGCGGTATAGACAATCACTACCCCCATAGCTATCTGCCATATCTTCTTTGTTAACTTTCCGCTACCCATATTAACCTATATTAAGGTATGTGCATAAACTTATGAGTCTGCACAGATATAGACCACTTAGGATTTGCCTTGGCATACTCCACAATCTTAGGCATAACATCCTCATATACACTCCACTCAGGCTGGAGATACAATCTGCAATAACGTCCTACACGACGAGCATTCTCCTCTGCCCACACAAAATCCTCCTCACTCTGGATTATGACCTTCAACTCGTGCGCACGACCAAAAGCCTCATCAAGAGGTGGAAGCTGACGCTTAGGCGAAAGGCATACCCAATCGAACTCACCGCTAAAGGGATGCGTACCAGAGGTCTCAAGGAAAATCTCCAAGCCCTCCTCACGCAAGCGCTGCGTCAAGATACCCAACGGATACAACAGAGGCTCACCACCCGTGATAACGATAGCCTGCGCAGCACACTCCTTAGCTCGTGCCACAACTGTATCAACATCTACGGGAGGAAAAATTCTCGGATTCCACGTATATTTAGCATCACACCAACGGCATCCAACATCGCAACCACCCAGGCGGATGAAGTATGCAGGCTTACCTGTATGATAACCCTCACCCTGGATGGTATAGAAATCCTCAACCAAGGGGAGTCGGCGACCACCATCCAATATTTCGTTATTCGTCGATGACATATATATCTTTCAAATTACGACCCAACTGATTATAATCAAGACCGTAGCCTACGATAAACTCATTACCGATAGAGAGTGCCGTATAATCAATCTTATAGTTATACAAAAACTTATCAGGCTTAAAGAAGAGTGTACATATTGCAACACTCGCCGGTCTCTTTGTCCTCAGGTAATCGAGCAGATAGCTCATACTATGACCCGTCTCAACAATATCCTCAACTATAATAATATCACGCCCCTCAATATCAATGTCAATACCGAGTTGCTGTGTAACATTACCCGTAGATTCTGTACCATTGTATGATGACAGCTTCACAAATGTTACCTGACTCTCGAAATCTATCTTACGAACCAAATCACTCAAGAAGTGAAACGAGCCACTCAGCACACCCAAAAATATAGGCGTACGACCCTCATATCGCTCGTTGAGCTGCTCAGCAACACGACTTACCGCCTTGTCAATATCCTCGGCAGGAATCAATACTCGAAAGCTCTTATCGTTAAGGGTAATTTTATTATTCATTTATAGTTTAGGTATAAAATCGGGAACCAATAATTATATATTCTAATCGAGCGGGCCGCATTGCAACCCGCTCGACTTATTTTTATTTCAGCATCGCCTTAACCTCTTCGTAAACCGTCTGACCGTTATAGCCAAACTTCTCATCGAGCACCTTGAACGGAGCCGAATAACCGAAGTGGTCGCAACCGTGTATCTTACCATTCTCGCCTACCAGACCTCGGAGATTGATAGAGAGACCTGACGTCATACCGTAACGCATAATATCCTTTGGCAAGATGCTATCCTGATATGACTTAGGCTGGTCACGGAACAATCCCTCGCTCGGTACGCTTACAACACGCACGGGGATACCCTCCTTCTGCAACATCTCAGCACCATCAACCAAAGTCGATACCTCAGAACCTGAAGCAACCATAACAACCTGAGGCTTAGCTGCATCCATTACGATATATGCACCCTTTGTAGCCTGCTTAGCCTCCTCACGGCGACTGCAGTTCAATGCGGGCAATGACTTAATATTCTGACGAGAGAAAATCAATGCAACGGGGCGCTTCTCAGCCATAGCCATCTGCCAAGCAACGGCAGCCTCCTCAGCATCGGCGGGACGCAATACAAGCATTGAGCGCTCACCCTGATGGTTATGCACCTGCTCCATCAAACGAATCTGCATCTCCTGCTCAATAGGCTGGTGTGTAGGACCATCCTCACCTACACGGAATGAGTCGTGTGACCAAACATATACAACCTTCAAGCGCATCAAAGCCGACATACGGATAGCGGGCTTCATATAATCTGAGAATACAAAGAATGTTCCGCACGCAGGAATAACGCCACCGTGAAGAGCCATACCGTTCATCACGCACGCCATAGTAAGCTCGGCAACACCTGCCTGGAAGAACTGACCGGTAAAGTCACCCTTCTCAAACGCCTTAGTCTTCTTCAAGAAACCGTCGGTCTTATCAGAGTTGCTAAGGTCGGCAGACGAAACAATCATATTCTCGATATTCTCAGCATATACGCCAAGCATTGTAGCCGATGCTACACGTGTAGCTGTATCGGGCTTAATCTCAACCTTATTGAAATCAATCTCAGGAATCTCACCAGAGAGGAAGCGGTTCAACTTGCGTGACAACTCCTTATTCTGCTGACGCCACTCTGCTTCAACCTCCTTCTGCTTTGTCATCCACATCTTAAGTTCACAGCGACGAGCCTCGTAAATCTCACGTGTCTCGTTGAAGAGCTTGAAGGGCTCCTCCTCATCACCGCCAAGATTACGAACGGTAGCTGCGAGGTCTGCACCTGCGCCAGACAAAGGCTGACCGTGAGTAGATACCTCACCCTCAAAACTACGACCGTCGGCACCCATAGCACCCTTAGCCATAATAGAGTGACCGATGATAAGAGTAGGACGCTCAGTCTGCGCATTAGCCTCGATAAGAGCCGCACGCATATGGTCAACATCGTGACCATCGACATCAATCACGTGCCATCCCCACGCACGATACTTCGCAGCAACATCCTCTGAGTCAATCTCATCAACCTTAGTAGAGAGCTGAACGTTGTTTGCATCGTAGTACATAATGAGGTTTGCCAAGCCGAGATGACCTGCAACACGACCTACGCCCTGCGAAATCTCCTCCTGCACAGCACCATCAGAGATGAATGTATATGTCTTGTGTGCCATCCACTCGCCAAAACGAGCAACCATAAAGCGCTCAGCGATAGCTGCACCCAAAGCCATAGCGTGACCCTGACCCAAAGGACCAGAGGTATTCTCCACGCCGTGCATTACATCAACCTCGGGGTGACCGGGAGTGATGCTACCCCACTGACGGAAATTCTTCAAATCCTCCATTGTATAGAATCCCGACAACATAAGCACCGAATAAAGCATCGGCGACATATGACCAGGATCGAGGAAGAAGCGGTCACGGAAGGGGTATGCAGGGTTCTCGGGGTCGAACTTAATGAACTCCGAGTAAAGCAAATTAATAAAATCAGCTCCACCCATAGCTCCACCTGGGTGACCTGACTTAGCCTTTTCTACCATAGCGGCAGCCAAGATACGGATGTTATCGGCAGCCTTGTTGAGTTTAGAGTTAGCGAACATATCTTTTTAGTATTCTATTCCTAATTCACAAAGATAATATAATTATCTTAACTTACTTGTTTTAACTCCAAAAAATTTGACCCCTCTATCTTCTTTTTTGCATATTCAAGGGTTACGTCAAATCGAGTAGCACCCGAAGAGGGTACATCGTACATAGCATCGATGATAATTGCCTCGCAGATTGAGCGCAGACCACGTGCACCGAGTTTATACTCATCAGCCTTTGCAACGATATAGTCCAAAACCTCGCTATCAAATTGCAAATCAACGCCATCCATAGCGAAAAGACGCTCATACTGCTTGACGATAGCGTTCTTCGGCTCGGTCAAAATCGAGCGTAAAGCCTCACGTGAGAGGGGCTGCATATAGGTCAAAACGGGCAGACGACCCACCAACTCGGGAATCAAGCCAAAAGATTTCAAATCCTGCGGCATAATATACTTCATCAGGTTATCTCTATCCACCTGCGATGCACTCTGCACGCCATAACCTATGGCACGAGTGTTCAGACGTTGAGCAATTTTCTTCTCAATGCCATCAAACGCACCACCACAGATGAACAAAATATCCTTCGTGTTGACCTGAATAAACTTCTGGTCGGGATGCTTACGACCACCCTGCGGGGGAACGTTCACAACAGTACCCTCCAAAATCTTCAGCAAAGCCTGCTGCACACCCTCGCCCGATACGTCACGTGTGATGCTGGGGTTATCGCTCTTGCGGGCAATTTTATCCACCTCGTCGATAAATACAATACCTCGCTCGGCGGCATCCACATCGTAATCGGCAACCTGCAAAAGACGAGAGAGGATACTCTCGACATCCTCGCCGACATAACCTGCCTCGGTCAAGACCGTAGCATCTACGATGGTAAAGGGTACATTAAGCACACGTGCGATAGTACGAGCCATCAAGGTCTTACCCGTACCCGTAGGACCTACGAGCACGATGTTCGACTTATCAATCTCGACATCATCCGTAGCTACACCCTTCTGCTTGCTCACGATACGCTTATAGTGGTTATAGACGGCAACCGACATATAACGCTTGGCATCGTCCTGACCTATGACATACTGGTCGAGCACGGCTTTGATCTCGGCGGGCTTCATAAGCTCCTCCATCTTAAACTTCGCCTTGCTCTTCTTGCCCTTAGACTCTACGAGCTCGCTCTCAACGAGCATATGATAACCACGCTCAACGCAGTTATTGCAGATATTTACGCCACCCGAACCTTGAAACATCAGAGCCACATCGCTGCGCTTAGCTCCACAGAACGAGCAACAATCCTCAGCGCTATTGTGACCTCCCTTATATTTTTGTGCCATATAAATCTATATTACTTTGAACGCTTATCCAACACCTGGTCGATGAGTCCATACTCACGAGCCTCATACGAGGTCATCCAATAGTCTCGGTCAGCGTCCTGCTCGATTTTGCTAATATCTAC
>JAFNUH010000075.1 GCA_017384185.1 Alistipes sp. | reverse complement strand
GACGACGAGAAGCCATTTATATAATACTCGTTTGTATCCCACCCCTCAGGCTCAAGGAAGAGCTGGTGCTGCTCCTTCTCGGCGAAGGTGCGCAGCTTATCCTCGATGCTGGGACAGTAGCGAGGACCTATGCCCTGAATAGTGCCGTTAAACAAGGGTGAGCGGTCGAAGCCCGTGCGCAAAAGCGAGTGTACCTCGGGCGAGGTATAGACCAAATAACAAGGTTTCTGCTTCTTAACTACCTGAGTATCAGAGAAAAAAGAGAATTTTGACGGCTCTGCGTCACCCTCCTGAATCTCTAATTTCGAAAAATCTACCGAGCGACCGTCGATGCGGGCGGGTGTGCCCGTCTTCATACGTCCAATCTCGAAACCCATCTCCGCCAAGGTCTCGGTGATGCCGTGCGAGGCGGCATCGCCTGCCCTACCTCCCTCGGCATTGCGCTCGCCACAGTGCATCAATCCGCCGAGGAATGTGCCCGCCGTGAGCACCACAGCACGTGCCGTGAAGGTGACGCCCATACGTGTTTTTACGCCCGTAATTTGGGGTTTGTTGTCGCCCTCGGCACTACCCTCCGCAGGCTCGAAAACAAGCTCCGTAGCGGCATCCTGCCATATATACAGGTTGGGTGTGTTCTCCAGCTCACGACGCCACAGACGTGAGAAGAGCTCCTTGTCGCACTGCGCACGGGGGCTCCACATAGCGGCGCCCTTCGAGCGGTTGAGCATACGGAATTGGATGGTCGAGCGGTCGGTAATGCGACCCATACAGCCACCCAGAGCATCTATCTCACGCACAATCTGACCCTTTGCCACGCCACCCACGGCGGGGTTGCACGACATTGAAGCCATCTTCTGCATATCCATCGTCAGCAGCAGCGTGCGTGAGCCAAGGCGTGCGGCAGCCGATGCCGCCTCACAGCCTGCGTGACCAGCACCGATGACGATGATGTCGTAGTCGTAGAGATTTGTATTTGGTTGAATCACAATAGTTTATATTTTAATCTCTTTCCTCTTTATAGAGTGCTATATATTTGTCCTCCTTGCGGTGCATCTGCTTCTCGGCACGGGGTGTCTTGTCCTTCTGACCGCACAGGTGCAGCACGCCGTGGACTACAACACGCAACATCTCGTCACGCTTCGTAGCGCCATATATGCGGGCATTGTCGGCAACGGTATCGACGTCGATGAAGATGTCGCCACTCACAACGCCCTCGCCCTTCAGGTCGCTATAATCGAAGGTGATGATGTCGGTGAAGTAGTCGTGACCGATGAAGTCGATGTTCATCTTGCGGTGTACCTCCGACGAGCAGAAGATATAATTCACATCGCCGAGCGAGTATCCCTCCTCCTGAGCCACACGCTTCAGCCACGCCGCAATCTTGCGCTTATCACGCAGGCGGTAGGTTGTTGAGTCGTTGTAGTATCGTACCATAATTTATTCAAAATATCACGTCACGTCCGTGTTTGGGCTGACGCTTGGGAATATTCTACTTCTTATTTTTTCTTAAAGCAGTTGGCGGCACGCATAACCTCCTTGGGGTTGGGTGAGTAGATGCCGAAGACCATCTTGTACTCGGTCTTCATCGTCGTGAGATTCACCGAGGCGCCCACCTCGCCCAAAACGCCATTCTTGGCTATTTTCTGCTCCTTACGCACCACCACGTTGTCGAGGTTAGCGTAGGATGTTATATACTCGCCGTGAGCCACAAAAACGTCGTATTTGCCCGTGATTCTGTTGCGGCGTACCTCCACCACCTTACCGTCGTAGATAGAGCGTACATCGGCACCTTTTGCGCCTACAATCTCAGCCATATTACCCTTGTACTCTCGCACACGACCACCCACAACGGGCAGGTTCAGGTTTGACGTGGTGCGTGAGAACGAAGCACCCTCCTTGTTACCCTTCGTAAGCTTACGCAGGGCATCGATGGCGGCATCTAAACGCTCCTCGCTCTCCATCTTCTCCTTGAGTGCCGCCTGCTCACGCTTCGTGAGCTGGCTCATAGTCTTCTTGGCAGAGGTGACATCGCTCTGCAACTTCTTGCGCTGTGCCTCAGCCTTGCGCTGCACGGAGTCGAGCGATTGACGGCGTGCCGAGAGCGACTGCTGCTGCTCGTCGAGAGCCTTCGAGAGCGAATCCATACGGTGCAGACGCTCCTCACGCAGCGTGGCGATAGCTCGTATGTTGGCTATGCGACGTGCGGCATCGTTGAAGTTCTCGGATGCAAGAAGATATGTTATGTAGTTGTTTTGCTTGTGGTTACGATATGCCTCACGCACCATCTCGGCGTAGCGTTCACGCTCCGTGGCGTAGCTCTGCTCGGTCTGGCGCAGGAGTGAGTCGTTGCGTGAGATGCTGCGCTCGATGGAGCCTATCTCTCGCTCGGTGCGGTTCAGAAGCTGGTTGCGGGAGTTTATCTGGCGTGTGATGTTGCGCACACGCTGCTGGGCGGTGGACTTATCCTTCTTGATGCTCTTGAGATTCTTCTCATCCTCCTCCAACTCACGCTCCAGCTGCTCGATGATACGGCGCTGCTCGGCGATGCGAGCCTTCTCCTCGGCACTCTGCTTTTGTGACATAGCGCACTGGGGCAGAGCCATAAGCAGTGCCACGACAACGAGCGATATGCGCAAAAACTTTCTCATCGGTATATATTATATGTTATCTCCTCTTTTTCTTCTCCACGACCAAAAAATCCTCGACACGCTTATCCTTCGCATCCTTGGGGATTGCCAGACGCTGCTCGACAGCCTCCTTGTCGGCACCCATATCGAGCGCCTTTTTCCAGTAGGTGTCAGCCATAAATCGCTCGTTGAGCGAGAAGAGTATGTCGCCATAGTGCAACGGCAACTCGGGGCTCTCGGTGGTGTCCAACGAGAGGGCTTGGCGCATATGTGTGCGGGCCTGCTCGGAGCGACCTAACTTATAGAGTATCCAGGCGAAGGTGTCGAGATATGTGGCGTTGCCCTTCTCGAGATAGATGGCACGTGCCGACATCTTCATAGCCTCCTCGAGTATCGCCATATCGTCGGTCGATTCGCT
>JAFNUH010000009.1 GCA_017384185.1 Alistipes sp. | reverse complement strand
GGCGGGCTCGCCAATGCCCTCGAATGTGCCAGGATTTGTGCGGGGCTTCCATACTCCTGCACGAATCACATCTACCTTGCCCGAGCGTGCCAACTGCATAGCAGTCTCTATGGTCTGCTCACGTGTCTCGGCACTGCACGGTCCTGCTATGATTAGGGGGCGCTTAGCCCCAAGAACGAATTTTCCCATCTTCCTAACTCCTATTGTAGCCTGGCTACAACCTGCGTTGCACGCCAAGCATACTATTTCAAAATATCACGAATCTTATTAGCCCTCTGCATCGCCTCCATCAACCCCTCACGGTCATCACGCTCAATCATACGGCGCATAATTTGTAGCTGGTGGATGTGCTCACGCAGAACGTCCAATATATTGTATTTATTCTCCAAGAATATCGGTGCCCACGTCTGTGGCAAACTCTTCGCCAGACGCACCGTACTCTCGAAACCTCCGCCCGCAAGGTCGAAGATATGCTCCTCCTCACGCTCCTTCTCCAACACCGTAAGTGCCAGTGCAAACGATGTGATGTGTGAGATGTGCGAGACGTAGGCGCAGTGCATATCCTGCTCCTCGGCAGACATATAACGAATAGGCATACCGAGCGTGCGGTAAATCTTCTCCACCTGCTCCGCAGCGTCGTCATCCGAGAGGTGACGGTCGCAGATAACCACCGTGCGACCCTTGAACGCTCCGTGTACGGCAGCCTCAGGACCGCTATTTTCGGTTCCCCACATCGGGTGTGTGGCAACCAGACGACCACGGTGCGGGTGCATCATCGTAACCTCGCACAGCTCCTGCTTCGTTGAGCCCATATCCATTAAAATTTGGTCGGGGCGCAGGCGGTTGAGAATCTTTGTAGCTAATATAGGCAGGGTGTCAACGGGCGTTGCCAGCACTATAAGGTCGCTCTCGGCGAGTGCCTCGTCCAGCGTGACGATGGCATCCACCAAGCCGAGTTCAAGGGCACGCTGAGCACTCTTTTCCGAGTGCTCAATGCCCGTAACTCGCTCGCAGAGCGCATTATCCTTAAGACTCAGCGCAAACGAGCCTCCAATAAGACCCAGACCTATGACGGTAGCCTTCATATCTTGTTTACTTGTTAAAACGTACCTTTACTCGCTCGGCAGCCTCAGCCAAACGCTCAGCGGGCATACAGAGTGAGATGCGGATGTACTTCGTACCCTCTGAGCCAAAGATACCACCAGGTGTTACGAATACGTCGCACTCGTTGAGCACCTTATCCGAGAATGCGAAGCAGTCGCCCTCGAAATCTGCGGGCATAGCTGCCCATACGAACAGACCTGCCTGACCCTTAACATAGTCGCAGCCAAGAGCATCCAGCAGAGCGTAGCCGTTCTTCTCACGCTCGTAGTATGTAGCGTTCAACTCGTCAAACCACTCGTTGCCCAAAGCCAACGCCTCGGCAGCAGCAGCCTGCACGGGGAAGAACATACCTGAGTCCATATTTGACTTAAAGCGAAGGATGTCGCTGATGATGTCGGCACGACCTGCTACAACACCTACACGCCAGCCAGCCATAGAGTGACCCTTACTTGTTGAGTTCATCTCGATAGCAACCTCCTTAGCGCCCTCTACGTTGAAGATGCTGAGCTGAAGGTTGTTACGCACGAAGCTGTAGGGGTTGTCGTGTACCAAGAGGATGTTGTGCTTGCCAGCGAAGGCAACCAACTTCTCGAACAACTCAACCGTTGGGTGAGTACCTGTAGGCATATTGGGGTAGTTGACGAACATCAACTTCACCTTGCTCAAATCCTCCTTTTCAATCTCCTCGAAGTCGGGATAGAAGCCGTTGGCAGCGTTGAGACGATACTCCAAAACCTCACCACCAGACAATGTTACGGCAGCACGGTAAGTGGGGTAGCCTGGGTTGGGAACCAACACCTTGTCGCCCTCGTCAAGGAATGCCATACAGATGTGCATAATACCCTCCTTAGAGCCCAACAGGGGCAATACCTCGCTCTTGGGGTCGAGCTTTACGTTGTACCACTTCTCGTACCAGTCAGCGTAAGCCTTACGCAACAACTCGCTACCATTGTAGGGCTGATATGCGTGTACATCGGGACGCTGTGCCTCCTTAGCCAAACGGTCGATTACAACCTGTGCGGGGGGCATATCGGGGCTACCGATACCGAGTGAGATGATGTCACGACCTGCCTTGCGAAGCTCTGCAATCTCACGGTTTTTCTTTGAAAAGTAATACTCCTTAATGCTATCCATACGGTGCGAGGGAGCGATTTCTACCTTTGCCATAGTTTTTCTGTTTTAAGTTTATATTAATCTTTAATTCTTATCCATTTTACTTGCCCGAATGATAAACACCATATACGTGTATCTCCTCGGTTGCTATTTGTAGTCTATTCAAGTTGCGAATATAGTCATCTAAACACGAAAATTCCAAATCTATATGGAATAAATAGTGCCACGGCTCGCTCGGAATTGGGTATGACTGCAATTTTGAGAGGTTAATACCCTCCAGACAGCTCAGTGCCCTGAGCAGCGAACCCTCCTCGTGGTTGGTCTTAAAGTATAGCGACGCCTTGTTCACATCGGGGGCAATGTTGTGGTCGTAGCGCTTGAGAACCATAAAACGGGTGTAGTTACTCTTTATGGAGTTAATCTCGGGTGCAATGATTTTCAGACCAAACATCTCGGCGGCAAGTTCGCTGGCTATGGCCGCCGTATGGCGCAGTCCCTTCTCGGCAATATGCTTTGCGCTGAGTGCCGTATCTTCGCTCTCGATGAGTTTCCACGGGTGCTCGTCAAG
>JAFNUH010000074.1 GCA_017384185.1 Alistipes sp. | reverse complement strand
TGGTAACGAGCAATACGTGGAGCAACAATATCTCCACGCTTACGACCCAGCGTAGATGCCGCATAACCAACCACTGCCACACGGTTGAAATCGCCCTTAGCCTGCATTATAGCTCGTGCCGTATTAGCGGCCGCAAGAGCCTTGCCGACGTTGCTACGTACCACCGTATAGCTATTCTTCAGACCCTCACGTTCGATAGCCTGACACATATTGCGATACTCTCTCTCGGTAGGAGTAATAACCAGATACTTCATTAGTAGGCACCGTTATATATTGAACCTATACCAGCCTCCTCTGCCTGCTCGGGAGTGTAGAGACAACGCATATACTGCGCCATAGCTCGATTTGTCGATGCAACGGCAAACAGACCGGGATTACCGCACTGCACCTCGTTCAAACCAACAATATCCTCCTTCGACTTAAGCGGGAATGCACTCTTATACACACCTGCCAACGCCTCACGAATCTGCTCGGCGGTAACATTGTTCATTGTTGAGAGGTAGAATCCGGTCTTACAACCCATCGGGCAGAACGATACGATACTCTTACCGATAACGGGGTCGAGACGAAGGTGGTAAGCCATCAAATGCTCGATAGTATGCACCTCGCCAGAGCCGAGTGGAGCGTGGTCCATCGGTGCGCAAAAACGCATATCCCACGAGTGTACAGCCAACTCGTCATTGATAGTATAAACAGAACGCAAGTAGAGTCCCTCCTTTAGGGTCAAATGGTCAACATCGAATGATGAAACAACAGATTTTTTACTTTCCATATCTTTATATTTTATTCGTTTTCAACTATTTATTTACAGGAGATTTTCTGTCGAAAAACGGATTCTTCGACGACACACTCAGCGGAATGGCAAAGATTGTATCTACCTCGGGTAACAAGCCCAATTTCTTTGCAGCCCATCCTGCCGAGAACAAGACACGTGAATCCAGCCTCAGGTCGGCTATCTTTGAGCACGCCGAACCTATGGCAATTCCCACATCCACGCTATTCATAACGCAAGGCGCACACTCTGGTTTAGCCTCACAGGTAGCGTAACCACAATATCCGCAGTTCAATCCACAGACGCTCTGCGGTTCACGTGTTCCAATCAGAATAACAGCCTGTGCCTGAAGAATATTTCCTGCATCACGCAACAAAAACTTCAGCCCCGACTCCTCGCTTATCTTGACCATCGCCTGCGACAAGCTCACGATATGCTCATCGGTCACCATAGCTATCTCTACCAAATCACGACCCTTCGCCTTTGGTGCTGTGCGTGCTGCCGCCATAATAGCCTCCGACAAGGCTCGAACCGCCTCGTCACGTAAATCTCGCTCGTTATAAATCATACTCAAAACTTTTACAGGGGATAAAGATACATTTTTTTACGCTTTTTACAAAAGAGACAACCTCATTTTATCTCCTTCGCCGCAAACTACTCCAATTGGCTTGCTTTTTGCGCACGACACGGAAAATAGAAAAATCATAGCTATGAACAGAATTAAAATCTACCAATTCACCGACCCGGTATGCGTCTGGTGTTGGGGCAACGAACCCGTAATACGTGCCCTCGACTATCTATACGGCAATAAGATAGATATCGAATTTGTTATGGGAGGTCTTATCGAGGATATCACTACGCTCTACGACCTGAGCGGTCCCAAGAACACCATCATCTCCCGTGCCAACGAAATTATCGCCAACAACTGGCTTTCAGCCTCAGCACGGCACGGTATGCCTGTCAACGTAGAGGATATGTCACTCTTCAGCGAGCGATACCCATCGAGTTTTCCGCAGAACATTGCATACGAAGCAGCCAAGCGGATAAATCCCGTAGCTGCAAAAAAGTTCCTGCGCCGCATACGTGAGGCGACATTTATCGAGCAGCGTCGTACATCGCAAATGGATGTACTTGTGGAGCTTGCTACAGAGATGGGATTCGACGCAGCACAATTCATTGACGAATATACCACAGGTAGCGCCTCGGGCGACTTTATGCAGGAGCGTATGAAGTGCCGCCGCAACGGCATAACAGGATTTCCGTCATATCTCATACGTGAGGGCTCAACCAAGATTATCTTGGGTGGCTATCAAAATCTAAGCACTCTGCACACCGTTATTGGGCGTTTGTCGGGCGGCAAGATTCGACCCCGAAAAGTGGGACCTTCGCAGGCGAATCTTATGGATTTCATACAACGCTACGAAACGGTCTACCCCGTTGAGATTGAAGTTGCTTTCGCCCTCGACCGTGCCAGAACCGACCTTATGATTAGCGAATTGATTAAGACGAAAAAGATAACATCTCAAAACGTAGGCAACGGAGAGCGCCTTTGCATCAGCGACTCGGCTAAACGCACGCCAATACCTCGCAGAGAGAGAAAATCGTCACATAATTATGAAAACAGCCACTCAAAAATGGATAAAACGCCTATAATGAGCTCTAAATAGAGCGTTTAACCAAAGCGAGTTACATTTTGTTATGGAATATATATTCCCTCATATTCAAATATATCACACTAATAATCAGAATATTCCCATTTAAGCACACATACATAAATCAATTTATATGCAAGAAAGTATGAAAAAATCTTGTTTTTAATAAATTTTACTATTATTTTTGCACTAACTAAGAAAACGACTTTATGAACGCATATTTACATATCATTATTAACCTATCTCTACTCGTGGTCTTGTGCAGATAACGGGAGAAAGGTTGTATATGTATGTGAATCTATGTTATATAAGCCTTTCTCCTTGACGGAGAGAGGCTTTTTTGATAACTCAAACATCGATACAGATGAAAAACCAACTCAGAAGCGCCATTACGACCGTTGGTCGTCGTATGGCAGGCGCAAGAAGCCTGTGGCGTGCAAATGGAATGAAGAAGGAGCAGATGGGTATGCCCGTTATCGGTATCGCCAACTCGTTTACGCAGATGGTTCCCGGTCACGTGCATCTCCACGAGATAGGACAATATGTCAAGCAACTCATCGAGGAGCAGGGATGCTTCGCTGCCGAGTTCAACACAATAGCCATCGACGATGGTATCGCAATGGGACACGACGGTATGCTCTACTCTCTCCCCTCACGTGATATTATCGCCGACAGCGTAGAGTATATGGCAAATGCCCACAAGGTTGATGCGCTGGTGTGTATCAGCAACTGCGATAAGATTACGCCGGGTATGTTGATGGCGTCGATGCGTCTTAACATCCCCACCGTATTTGTTTCGGGCGGACCTATGGAGGCTGGTCAGTTCCGTGGTCGTGGTGCCGACCTTATTGACGCTATGGTGCTGAGTGCCGACGAGAATTGCACCGACGAGGATGCCGACGAAATTGAGGCTTGCGCCTGCCCCGGTTGCGGCTCTTGCTCAGGAATGTTTACCGCAAACTCAATGAACTGTCTGAACGAGGCTATCGGCTTGGCTCTGCCTGGCAACGGTACTATTGTTGCTACGCACGAGAATCGCAAGGCTCTCTTCGCTAAAGCGGCAAAGCTCATTGTCGAGAATGCTAAGCGTTACTACTTCGATGGCGATGACTCAGTTTTGCCCCGTTCTATTGCAACAAAAGCTGCATTTGAGAATGCAATGTCGCTCGATATTGCTATGGGAGGCTCGACAAATACCGTTTTGCACCTCTTGGCCGTAGCTCACGAGGCGGGCGTTGACTTCACAATGGCAGACATTGACCGTCTCTCTCGTAAGATTCCCGTACTCTGCAAGGTTGCACCCAACGGACACTATCACGTGCAGGATGTAAACCGTGCTGGCGGTATTATGGGTATCCTGGGTGAGTTGGCAAAGAATAACCTTATTGACACTTCGGCAAAGCGTGTTGACTACGCTTCTTTGGCAGATGCGCTTAACGATTATTACTACGGCTCCGCTAATTTTAGCGACGAGGCTCGTACCACATACCTCAGCGCCCCTGCAAACCGTTATAGTCGTGTGATGGGCTCTCAGGCTACTTACTATCCAGAGATGGACAACGACCACGCAGAGGGTTGTATCCGTGATATGGAGCACGCATATTTCCGTGATGGTGGTTTGGCTGTTCTCACAGGCAATATCGCCCGCAAGGGTTGTATCGTAAAGACGGCTGGCGTTGCGCAGGAGCTTCTGCAGTTCAGCGGTAAGGCTAAGGTCTTCGAGTCGCAGGAGCAGGCTATGAACGGAATCCTCGGAGGCGAGGTCGAGGCTGGCGATGTGGTTGTCATCCGCTACGAGGGACCTAAGGGTGGTCCTGGTATGCAGGAGATGCTCTACCCCACCTCTTACCTCAAATCAAAGCACTTGGATAAGGCGTGTGCGCTGATTACCGACGGACGTTTCTCGGGCGGAACATCGGGTCTTTCGATTGGTCACGTATCACCCGAGGCAGCTTCGGGCGGTGAGATTGGCATTATCCGCAATGGCGACATTATCGATATCGACATCACGGCTCGCTCAATCAATCTCCGCATCTCAGACAAGGAGCTTGCAGAGCGTATGGCAGCGTGGACTATACGAAAACCCCAAAACCGTGACCGAGTAGTGCCGCAGTCGCTCAGAGCATACTCTCTACTGGTATCATCTGCCGACCAGGGCGCAGTAAGAATCGTTCCCGAGGAGTAAACAATTTTAGACTACAACCAAACTAAATATGGCTTTT
>JAFNUH010000073.1 GCA_017384185.1 Alistipes sp. | reverse complement strand
GTAAATCCTGCCGCAGTAGTTACAGGGATTTTGATTACTCCTGTACCAAAATATGTCTTCTTTTTGGGCAGCACTACGCCCTGTTGCATCTTAGCATAGGGGTCTCTGATAACCTCCTCCGAACAACCAACCATAATCGCCATTGAAGCTACAATGGCAACCATCAAAAACTTCGTCACGACCTTGCGCAACGAGTGTGAAAAAATTGTCATCTTTGAACTTTTCATAGTCGTATGATTTTGAGTTTCTCAAAGATACTAATTTTTTCTATACTTCTACGCTTTTTGTCGAAAAATTTTTGCACCACTCCTTTATTCCGCACTCGTCGCACTTGGGCGCACGTGCCGTGCAGACATAACGACCGTGCAGGATAAGCCAATGGTGCGCTATGGGGAGCAGGTGCGAGGGGATATGCTTCTCCAACTGAAGCTCGGTTTGAAGCGGGGTCTTGGCGCCACGTGTGAGACCTATGCGTGCCGCCACACGGAAGACGTGGGTATCGACGGGCATAACCTCCTTCTGCCAGATAACGGCACCTATGACATTTGCCGTCTTGCGTCCCACACCCGGCAGTCGTTGCAGCTCCTTCAAGTCGCTGGGCACCTCACCGCCAAACTCCTCGACAAGCATACGTGCCATACCAGCGAGATGCTTCGCCTTGTTGTTGGGGTAGGAGATGCTCCGTATGTAGGGGAAAATATCCTCGGCAGTAGCCTCAGCCATAGCCTGCGCCGTGGGATAGGCGGCAAACAGGGCGGGCGTAGTGAGATTGACACGCTTGTCGGTACACTGCGCCGAAAGAATAACCGCCACCAGCAACTCAAACGGATTGCTGTACGTCAGCTCGCTCTCAGCGACGGGCATAGCCTGCTGGAAGTAGTTTATGATGCCCTCGTATCGTTGTTTGATGGTCATTGTATTGCCTTAATTTTGATGTACCAATCTCTAAGTTATCTTGCTAATCTCTGCCTACCTTGCGGCTTCCAGCCGCATTTACAAGTCTGACCCACCCCCTAATCCCCCGCCTCAGGCAGGGGACTTTGGTCGCTGACGCTCCAAGGGTTGCAGAACCAAAGGTTTTTATAATTTATTAAGTTTTGCAAAACGCTCCATAAGCACCTTCTCGCCTACGCTGTCGAAGCTGATAACCAGCTTGTTATCCTCGCCTGCGGCATCTATGCGCTGCACCACGCCAACGCCAAACTTCGGGTGGTCAACCCTATCGCCTGCCGCATATCGGCTCTTGGCTGGGGCTCCACTCATCGGGCTACTCACCACACGGCGCATACCCTCGGTAGAGCGGGGTTGCAGGGGTGCTACAATCTTGGGGTCGGGCTGACGCTTCACGCCCTCCTCCGCACGTTTCTGCTGGAAGCGCACATCAAAGCGGCGGCGCAGCTCCTCGATAGCTGTGCGACCATCACGGCGCTCCTCGGTGCGGGGACGTGAGGGCTGAGGACCACCAAATCCGCCACGTGAGAAGTTACCCATCCTGCCGCCCAAGCCATCGCCCTGACGTGCGGGACGCTCCGTGAGCTCCTCATCGCAGTCGATATATCGGGGGTCAATCTCTTGCAGGAAGCGGCTCGGTGACGAGAACTCCATATTTCCCCACTTGAAACGCATCTCGCAATACGAGAGCATAGCTCGCTCCTTGGCTCGTGTGAGGGCGACGTAGAACAAACGGCGCTCCTCCTCCAAGCCGTCGGGCGTCTCCATAGCACGTTGCGAGGGGAAGAGATTCTCCTCACAGCCAACGATGTATATATACTTATACTCCAAGCCCTTAGCCGAGTGAACGGTCATCAGCGTAACCTTATCATCGCTGCCATCATCCTCCTTGTTATCCATATCGGTCAGCAGCATAACATTCTGCAACCACTCCTCGACGGTAGGTTGCTGCGACTCCTCACGCTCACCGTTACGAATCTCAGCCTCGCACTGCTCCTTGAAGAGCTGCATAGAGTTCAACAACTCCTCGATATTGTCTATGGCACTCGTAGCCTCGGGGGTATTTTCAAGGCGATACTGCGCAAGGATTCCCGTGCGAGATGCCAGCTCAAGACCGAAGTCGTAGAGGTTTTTCTCGGCACGCACGGCCGCCAACGAACGGATAAGATTTACAAACTCCGTCACCTTGCGGGCGATGGTCTTCTGCATAGCATCACCCAGCGTAGCTGCCTCAGCCACAAGCGAATCGACAGCCTCCCACATCGAACGACCCTGCTCTGTTGCAAGCTGCGCAATGCGCCCTACGGTCGTGTCGCCAATGCCTCGTGCGGGGTAGTTCACAACACGCTTGAAAGCCTCATCATCCTTGGGGTTGATGACCAGACGGATGTATGCCAAAATGTCCTTAATCTCCTTATGGTCGTAGAACGAGCTGCCCTTGTAGATGCGGTAGGGAATACCACGACGGCGCAGTGCCTGCTCGATTACAGCCGACTGATTATTAGTACGATAGAGGATAGCCGCCTCGTTCCAGCTATCGCCCGACTCACGTATGTGGTCACGCAGGGCGTTGGCTATGATGTCGCCCTCCTCACGGTCGGTGTAGGTGCGCACGACACGAATCTTCTCGCCCGAGTCGCCCTCCGAGAAGCACTTCTTCTCCATACGGCGTGAGTTGCGCTCAATGACCGAGTTGGCGGCATTTACGATGGTCTGCGTCGAGCGGTAATTCTGCTCCAGCTTGAAGGTCTGAGCCGAGGGGTAGTCGTTGCGGAACGAGAGGATATTTTCAATCTTCGCACCACGGAACGAGTAGATACTCTGCGCATCGTCACCCACGACGCATACCCTGCCGTGGAGCTGCGAGAGGCGGCGGATGATGATATACTGCGCATAGTTAGTATCCTGATACTCATCGACTAAGATATACTGAAACTGCTCCTGATACTTAGCCAGCACATCAGGGCAATCCCTTAGCAGGATGTTGGTCTGCAACAGCAAATCGTCGAAGTCCATAGCGCCATTCTGCTTACAACGGCGGCAGTAGGTCTCGTAAATCTCGCCAAAGTGCGGCATCTGCATCTGCCTATCCTCGGCGGCATAGACCGAGTTGGCGACGTAGGCGCCGGGCGTTACGAGGCAGTTTTTGGCGTACGAGATGCGTGAGAGAACCTTCGCAGGCTTGTACTTGTCGTCCGAGAGGTTCATCTCCTTGCAGATGGTCTTAATAAGGTTCTTGCAGTCCGAGGGCTCGTAGATGGTATACGACTGGGTGTAACCTATGCGCTCGGCATTCTCACGCAGGATACGAGAGAAGACAGAGTGGAAGGTACCCATACGAATATAACGAGCCGTAGAGCCTACCATCTGCTC
>JAFNUH010000008.1 GCA_017384185.1 Alistipes sp. | reverse complement strand
AATACCGTTCTTGCTGACCAGGAGTTGGGTAAGATGGGCGGTACACCCGAGGATGAGATTTGGATTTACAACACCGATGGTCGCTCATTCACCGATACATATCAGGTTGATTTCCAGTGGACACCCGTCAAGGGCTTGGACCTCTTCGCAACATACCGTTACACCAACGCCAAGGTTAGCCTCTTGCGTGATGGCGTGTCGCACCTCGTGGAGCGTCCTTTGACCAGCCGCTTTAAAACTTTGCTTAACATACAATATGCTACGGCATATCGTCGTTGGGTATTTGACGTGACGGCTCAGTATAACGGTCCGATGCGTCGCCCCTCACTCGATGGCGACATCACACGCTCGGAGCTCTCGCCCGCATATCCTATGTTCTATGCGCAGGTGAGCCACAAGATTCGTGATTGGGAGATTTATGTAGGTTGCGAGAATATTCTCGACTATATGCAGAAAGACCCCATCTTGAATGCTGCTGATCCCTTCTCGCCCGCCTTTAACTCGTCGAGCGTATGGGGTCCGTTGATGGGTCGTAAGTTCTATATCGGCTTGCGCTTTAACTTGTATTAAACAACTAAAAACTAATAGACTATGAAGAAGATTATTATGCTCTGCCTTATGGCAGTTATCGGTTTCGGCGTATCAGATGCTATGGCTCAGAAGAAGAGCGATGCAGCGCTTAAGACAACCGTATTTATGACAGATGTTGATTGTGAGACTTGCGCAAAGAAGATTGATAACTCAATCCCCTTCCAGAAGGGTGTTAAGGAGGTTAAGGTTGATGTTCCTTCTCGCAAGGTAACCGTAACCTACGATGCAACTAAGTCAAGCGACGAGGCTTTGATTAAGGCTTTCAAGAAGATTAAGATTAATGCCGAGGTTGCTAAGGTGCAGAAATAATTTTGGCATTACAATAAGCAAAGGCTACCCCACGGGGTAGCCTTTACTTATTTCTTGATTTCATCTCTTATTTTGTGCATACGTATATGCTGCCTGATAAACATCTCGGCTACAAGCATTGCTACGACAAAAACTGTTGGAATACCCCACATTCGCATATGATACGACATATCCGCATCAAGTCGTATCCCGAAATTTATCTTCGGGAAATCTATCTCTAACATCAATATCACACCATACACAATCATAGCAATTATGCCCATACTTGCTATGATATTTGTTATTATCTCTGTGCGGCGCTGACGGCGTGCCTGCCTTGTAACAGAAACCATTAGGCGGGCGTTGAAGTCGCTCGGTAGCGTGGGGGTAGAGATACGTTGTGCGGCTTTCGATATGGCTTTACTTCGTTTCATCTTGTATGAGTATATAAAGTTTCTTACGTATGCGGTGCAGTCGCACCTTAATATTGTTTTGGCTCTGCCCGACTATCTCGGCACAATCGGAGACGGAACGCTCCTCATAATAAAATAATGTTACCAAGGCTCTCTCCTCTGCATTTAGCTGTTGGATGGCACGGGCGAGGGCGTTCAATTTCTGCTCGTTGTCGGCGATAGCCTCTATCTGCTCCACCTCGACATCATCCACTAACCTTAGGCGATTCTCGTCAATTTGAAGATATTGTTGTCGCTTGTGGCGAGTGAATGAGATTGCGCAGTTGTAGGCTATGCGATAGAGCCACGTTGAGAGGCTGCACTTATGGTTGAAGTAGGGCAGATTCTCAAACACTCGCAAAAATACATCCTGCGTAAGCTCCTCGGCATCCTCTTCGCTACCCACGATACGAATGATAAGCGTATGCACTGCCTGAGCATAATGCTCGGCAATGTGGGAGAATAGTTCGGTTTCGCCCTCAGCTATACGCTTAATCAGTTCCTTCTCGTTGTGTAACATAGTTACCCTTTAGACGCATAATAGCCCAAAAGGTTACACGAAATTAGGAATAAAATCTCTTTTGTGTGTATTTAATATATATATGTGGTAATTTTTTTACGAAAGGGTGTAACCTTTTTGCAAGTTGTGCGTCTAATAAGGCAAAGAGAAAATGAATTGTTAAACCTTAAAATTTATATGTTATGTTCGAATTTTTGACTCCTGTTTCAATTTTCGGTTTTGGAGGGTATTTTGTGTACAAGATTTTTGAATTGTATGGTATGCGTGACGAACGTAAGACAATTATTGAGCGCCTTGAGGCTTCGGATTTGCTCGATTACGTCAAGCGTATGCCAATTGGAGTAGGGGGCGGAAATGTTAAGGCTGAAGAGAGTGAGCCACAAAAACAGATTCCTGCTAGATGGACTTTGCGATGTGCATTGCTGATTATTGGCTTTGGCGCAGGAGTAGTATTGGGTAATTTCTTGGCTTTAGCTATGAATTTCAAGTCAAAACAATATGTATATAATCCGTCTGAACAATTCGAGGCTGTATATATGGCGTGTGTATGTATCTGCACAGGTTTGGGATTGTTGCTTTCGTTTATTATTGAGACAATAATGTCCAAGAAAGAGTAGTCGTTTCTACTTTTTATAATTAAATAAGGGCTGGTATCATCCAGCCCTTTTATATTATAACTCAGGATTACACAGCGCTGCATCTCGTTCTAATTGGCGTTGCAACTCTTCGATAGATGCGAAACGGCGCTCATCACGAATCTTTAGTCGTAGGTCAACCTCTATCACTCTGCCGTATAAGTCGCCCGCAAAACCGAATATATGAGTCTCCAGCAGGCGTGTCTGCCCATCCACCGAGGGTCGCAGACCGATGTTCGACATTGCGTTATACAACCTACCATCGAGTTGCACCTGCGAGTAATATACGCCATTATCGACCTTAATATCTCGTGCGTCGATGTTTGCCGTGGGGAATCCCATCTTGCGCCCTAACTGCGCTCCGTGTATAACCTCGCCCTTGATGACCATACATTATATATTTTGGGTGAGTTTCTGCACCAGCGAGAACTCCGAGAAGAACTCCTTTGCCAACACACGCAACACCGTATATGAGGGGATAGCCAGCAACATACCCAAGATACCAGCCATATATCCTGCAACCAGAATCACAAGGAATATCTCCAACGGATGTGCCTTAACACGCTCCGAGTAGATGGTGGGCTGCAGAACGAAATCGTCAAATCCCTTGATGCAGAAGAGTGTGCAGCAGATAAGTAGTGCCGTATGTGTTGCTGTCATACCGTCAATAGGTGTTACGATACCCACGAATGCCGATACGATACCACCCATCAGAGGTCCTGCGTAGGGAATGACATTCATCACACCCATAATAAGACCAATGAGCAGGGCGTTGTCGGTCTTCATACCGAAGAGAATCATTATCGTCGAGATAACAATCATCAGAATCAGGCTCTCGGTCAGAATACCGGTAAAGTAGCGTGATAGCAATATGGTGATAGAGTCGAGTGCTCGCTCTACGTTCTGTTGCAGGCGCTCTGGAAACATCGCTTTCACCATAGCGTAGAAAAGACCATCCTCCTTTAGGAAGAAGAATGTAATAAAGGCTATTGAGAAGACGGCAACAAGCGCCGAGAGAGCCGTGCTGATGACCGATGTGAAGGTTGCGTTAATGGTGTTGTAATTCACCACCTGCTTGAGTGTATCAACCAGCGTGTCGGTCAGCGAGAAGTGGGTCTCAGGCAGGGCAAACGTGTGTTGCAGGTACTTCTGTGCGTGCTCGATAGGCTGCTCGACAGAAGCCAGAACTGACGAGAAGTCGAGGTGCGCAAACTCATTTATCTTGCCAAAGACAAGGGGTATGAACAGCGAGAAGATAGCGGCGAATACCACCATAATAACCAACAGTGTCATCGAGGCTGCCGCCCAGCGGGGTAGCTTATATTTGCCTATGTGCTGACGTGATAGCCAATTTACCACTGGTCGCCCCATAATGGCTAATACAGCTGACACAAGGATGTAGATTACCACAGACGAGAAGTACCATACCAGAAATAGTATGGTAGCCGTGATAACCAAGCCGACCGTAAAGCGTAAAATATTTTGGGGCGTTATTGACATATTACTTTACTTCTTCAATCTTACAAGGGGAGTCTGTGAGCCGACAACGGGATCACCAATCTCTACCAACAACTCACTATCCTTCGGTACGAGCACGTCAATGCGTGAGCCAAACTTGATGAAGCCAAATACATCGTTCTGCTTCACCTTGTCGCCAACCTTGATGTAAGAGACAATGCGGCGTGCGATAAGACCTGCCACCTGGCGGAACAATACACGCTTGCCATCCTCGAGTTTTACGACGGTTGTCGTGCGCTCATTCTCGGTAGATGACTTGGGGTGCCAAGCGATAAGGAAACGTCCCGGGTGATATTTGTGATACTCCACCTCTCCCGCTACGGGCAACCAGTTCATATGGATGTTGGTTACTGACATAAAGATAGAGATTTGCAGCATCTCCTCTTTGATGTACTCATCCTCGTGGACTACCTCCGTTACAACCACTCGACCGTCGCAAGGCGAGAATACCAACTCCGGGTCGTGAATCTTTACTCGGCGTGGCTCACGGAAAAAGGCTACGATAAAGAGCCAGAATATTGCAAGTATTACAGCGCAGGTAATAAGCAGACCTGCCTCCCAATGGTGGCTCTGGAAGTAGTAGAGCAATCCCCACAGCACGAGGCATACAAGACCTGAAATGGCTATTATACGATAACCCTCTTTGTTAATCTTCATATCGTTTAGTTTTAAGGTTTTCTGTTAAAATACAAATGTGTATATGCAGGCGTAGATAAATACGAACGGAGCCGAGAGAATCAGCGCATCGAAGCGGTCTAACCATCCTCCGTGACCAGGTATGATGTTGCCCGAATCCTTAATATCTACCGAGCGCTTCATAAGCGACTCAACCAAATCGCCAAATACACCCGAGATGGCAGCCACCAGTGCAAGACCTATCCACATCGGAACGCTTGCTCCCAAGATAGTTGCTGCTACCCAGCCCATAGCCATAGCACCGAGCAAGCCGCCGAAGAATCCCTCCCACGACTTTTTGGGCGAGATGCGCTCGAAGAGGCGATGGCGACCGAGTGTGATACCAAACAGGTAGGCAAATACGTCATTAGCCCAAATGATAAAGATGTAGAGAATCATAATCCACGGATTCCACTCTCCACCACCCAACAACATCGGGATAACGATTAGCAGAGCCATCGGAAGAGCTACGTACAATGCTCCGAGCAGTGAAGTAGCAATGTTTGCTATCGGGGTAGCACTCTTGCGATAGAGCTCGCAGATAAACATCAGCGGAACAATCAAGACAAGTGCTGCTATTGATGCGACGAGCAATACGAGTGCATTGCCACTATTTGCCGTGTCAAAGAACATCGATAGTGCAAGACCTGCGCAGAGCATAACAACGCCTGTGAAAATGCCAAGCGCCTTCATCGGCTCATATCCAGCCTTCTGCGAGAAGCGGTAAAACTCCCACATACCGCCAATGGCGATAACAGACATCAAAGCCATAAAGCTCCACTTCGAGAGAAGCATAGCGCCCAGCACTACAATCAACATCACCGCTCCACTTGCGGTGCGAATGAGGAAATTCTTCATCTTATCGCCCATAGCCTACTCGTTTTTGGGGTTAGTGTTCTCTGTTGTAGTCTGTTCTGTTGTCTGAGAGCTCTCAGCCTTCTTCTCCTCAGCCTCCTTTTTAGACTGCGCCGAAGGACCGAGTATCGACTCAATATCCTCGCTGTAAATAGTCTCCTTATCCAAGAGCATATCAGCCATCTGGTTTATCTTGTCGTTGTTTGCCTCGATAATCTCACGAGCACGTGCATAAGCCTCCTCCAAGATGCGGCGTACCTCGCCATCGATAGCTATTGCTGTCTGCTCGCTGAAGGGCTTTGTGAATGTATCACGTGTGCCAGCCGAGTCGTAATAGCTGATAGGACCAATCTTTTTGCTCATACCGTAGAAGGCAACCATAGCGTAGGTAATCTTTGTCGAACGCTCCAAGTCGCTCAACGCACCAGCGCCCAATGTGCCGTAGTTCACCTCCTCGGCGATACGACCTCCGAGCATACCTGCCAGCTTAGCCTCCAAGACCTCGTTGGTAACGTGTACACGCTCCTCGTCAGGCACCGACCACGTAGCACCTAAGCTATTGCCACGAGGAATAACGGTAACCTTCAACACGGGGTCGCAATCCTCCAGCATCCACATTACGGTGGCGTGACCAGCCTCGTGGATAGCCGTAGCACGACGCTCTGCCTGCGACATAGTCTTATTACGCTTCTCCAAGCCACCAACGATACGGTCGATAGCAGCCATAAAGTCATCACGCTCAACCACCTTCTTATCGTTACGTGCAGCAATCAAAGCCGCCTCGTTACATACGTTGGCAATATCTGCACCTGAGAAACCAGGAGTCTGCTTTGCCAAGAACGTGCGGTCGATGTTATTATCGAGCTTGATGTGGCGCAAGTGAACATTGAAAATCTCCTCACGCTCCTTTACATCGGGCAACCCTACGTCAATCTGGCGGTCGAAACGACCAGCACGCATCAGAGCCTTATCCAAAATGTCTGCACGGTTTGTCGCTGCAAGAACGATTACACCCGTATTGGTCTGGAAGCCGTCCATCTCGGTAAGCAACTGATTGAGCGTATTCTCACGCTCGTCATTACCTGAGAAGCCTGCATTCTTACCACGTGCACGACCGATAGCATCAATCTCATCAATAAATACGATGCAGGGAGCTTTCTGCTTTGCCTGCTCGAACAAATCTCTCACACGTGAAGCACCCACACCTACGAACATCTCAACGAAGTCAGAACCTGAGATTGAGAGGAAGGGAACATTTGCCTCACCTGCTACTGCCTTAGCCAACAGCGTCTTACCCGTTCCCGGAGGACCCACGAGCAGTGCGCCCTTAGGAATCTTTGCACCCAACTCACGATACTTGTCCGCCTTGCGCAGGAAGTCCACAATCTCCATAATCTCGACCTTAGCCTCAGCCAAGCCTGCCACATCCTTGAATGTCACACGCTTATTGGGGTTATCCTTGTCGAACTCCTGTGCACGAGCCTTGCCCACGTTCATAATGTTGCCTCCAGCACCGCCCGCTCCACGTGACATACTGCGGATGAAGAAGAACCAGATGCCGATAAGGAACAACCACGGCAGGAAGTTGATGAGCATATCGCTCCAGCTTGTTGTCTCGTTGAAATACTCAACCGTCAGAGGATTCTCCTCCAAGCCAGAGTCTGCGATAGCCTCTTTTACGTCACGGTCGAGAATATCTACCGAACCAATTGTGAAGTTCAGCTGCTCGCCGTGCTCGGGAATATTCTTAAAGCGGCTGTTCTCATCGCCATTGCGATAAGACTTGATAGCATCGTCTGTAAGATATACTAAAGCTGTATTTTTGTTTACAACCTTAATGCGCTCCACCTCGCCATTACGAATCATCTGCTCGACTGTATTCCAGTCGCCTGCAACAGGCTCCGAACGACCCGTTCCGAAGAACGAGTATGCGACAATGATGGCGACGATAGCGCCCCAGATCCACATAAAGTTGAATCTGATATTTATGATTTTATTGTTATTCTTCTTTTTTGCCATATTTTACAATTCGTAGTCATACTTCTTAATGGGAGCATCAGCCCACAACTCCTCCAAACGGTAGAAGTCACGCAACTCGGTCTGGAAGATGTGTACAACAACATCTACATAGTCCATTGCAATCCAAAATGCGTTCTGCTGACCCTCGATGCGCCACAACTTCTGTCCCAACTTCTCATATACATCCTTCTCGATGCCATCGGCGATGGCTGCAACCTGCGATGTAGAGTCTGCATTGCAGACAACGAAATGAGAACAGATGGCTCCGTCGAAGCCGCTCAAATCCAATGATACAATATCCTTACCTTTTTTGTCCTGAATAGCGTTTACTATGGTTTCAATTAGTTTTTCCATACTCTCTGTTAGCCCCGCATTGGGCGGGAATTAATATTTACGGTTTTACATATACATATAACTTTGCAAATATACATTTTTTTTATCAGATTGCGAAATGATTTTACACTCTTGCACTACATCTTTGCACATAAACGCAAAAATGCGACCCGATGTTTTATTTCGGACCGCATTTTTTACTTTTTTGTGGAGTATTTTATTTTGCAGCAAGCTCCATTTGTATCTTTTCGAGTATTGTAGCCTCAAGAGCATTGATAATCGAATTCTTTACGTATGTGCGACGTACGGCAATGGCTATACGGCGTGATGTGACACCCTTTGCAAGTGACTTGATTTGGCATTTGCGAGCAGCGGGAATATACTCCAAAGCCATCTCGGGAATGATAGTCATACAGGCCGTGCAATCGACAATTCGCATCAACGTATCGAGTGAGCCCGATTCAAAATAGTAGTGCGACGGCGCATTGCGGCGAGCCTGGCACAACTCCAGAATCTGGTCACGCATACAGTTACCCGGACTAAGCAGAATAAGGTCCTTCATATCAATATCTTCGATGCGGATATTTGAGCGCTCAAACAGGGGATTTGAGGGCGATACGTAGGCGTGAAAACGGTCACTGAAGAGGTCTCGCTCGAGGATTCCCTCGCCACACGTGCCGCTTGCTACCAGCGCAGCGTCAATCTTGTCACGGCGCAGAGCCTCAATAATGTCGCCCGTAACCATCTCACGAATCTCCAACTCGACACGTGGATAGCGCTTCACGAAGTCGGGGATAAACTTGTGTAAAAGGTAGGGTGCGATGGTGGGAATAACGCCTAATCGCAACTTGCCGGCAGTCTCGCCCTTTAACTCTGCAACAGACTCACGGATAGTGTTATACGCTTTGAGAGTTTCCTGCGCCTGAGCTATCACTACGGCGCCCGCTTCGGTGGGAATTACGGGTTTCTTCGAGCGGTCGAGAAGTATCACGCCAAGCTCCTCCTCGAGCGATTTAATCTGCATCGAAAGAGAGGGTTGTGTCACGAAACAATGCTCCGATGCGGCTGAAAAACTACCGCAGTTTGCTACCTCGATGAGGTATTGTAGCTGAATGATTGTCATATTGTTTGTTGAGTTTATTTTGCCGTAGTCTTACCCTTGTGAGTATGGGTAGGTGGTAATTGTGTAGTACAAAAGTATAAAAAAAAATTATAGCATCAAAGTTTTTTGGTTGGTCAGCGATAAATTGTTATTTTTGTATCTAATATATGCGGGAGTAGCATTTGCCCGCTCGATAACGAACGAATAACAAAGAAAAACATAAAACAATGGGAAAAATTATTCTTACGGGCGACCGCCCCACCGGAAAACTTCATTTGGGTCACTATGTAGGCTCTCTGCGTCAGCGAGTTCAGTTGCAGAACTCAGGAGAGTTTGAGAAGATATTTATTATGATTGCCGATGCTCAGGCATTGACCGATAACGCCGACAATCCCGAAAAGGTGCGTCAGAACATTATCGAGGTGGCTTTGGACTACCTCTCGTGCGGTATCGACCCCACGAAGTCGACAATCTTTATCCAGAGTATGGTGCCGGAGCTTACCGAGTTGGCATTCTACTATATGAACCTCGTTACGGTTGCTCGCCTGGAGCGTAACCCGACGGTGAAGACCGAGATTGTGATGCGTGAATTTGGTAAGTCAATCCCCGTGGGATTCTACACTTACCCCATCTCGCAGGCTTCAGATATTACAGCTTTCCGTGCTACAACCGTTCCTGCGGGTGTGGACCAGGAGCCTATGATTGAGCAGACACGAGAGATTGTACACAAGTTCAACTCTATCTACGGCGAGACGCTGGTTGAGCCCGAGATTCTGCTCCCGTCAAATGCTGCCTGCTTGCGCTTGCCGGGTACAGATGGTAAGGCTAAGATGTCGAAGTCGCTCGGAAACTGCATCTACCTTTCTGATACGGCAGAGGATTTGCGTAAGAAGGTGATGAGTATGTACACCGACCCCAACCACTTGCGTGTTGAGGATCCGGGTTGCATCGAGGGTAACTGCGTGTTTACATACCTTGACGCATTCTCTTGCACTGACCACTTTGCTGAGTTCTTGCCCGATTATGCTTGCTTGGATGAGTTGAAGGCTCACTATCAGCGTGGTGGCTTGGGCGATGTGAAGGTTAAGAAGTTCCTCTACGCTGTTTTGCAGCAGATGTTGGAGCCTATCCGTGCACGCCGCAAGGAGTATGAGCAGGATATTGAGGGTGTTTACGAGATTTTGAAGAAGGGTTGTGAGGTGGCACGTGCTGAGGCAGCCGAGACTCTCGATATGGTACGTCGTTCGATGAAAATCAACTACTTCGAGGATGCAGAGTTGATTCGCAAGCAGTCGGAGATGTACAAGGCTATGAAGTAATTTTTGGAGATAGATAGCGTTTGTAATTTGCGAGAGCGATTATGTTTAGGAATTTCCGTAGAAATACCTTAGAGTGGTTTATCAGCGTCCTGCGACGTCTGAGTGCCCGCCTGAGTGAGCGTCAGATGATGGCTGTGTTGGCTGTCGTCGTGGGCTTGCTGGCTGGTGCCGGTACGTGTATATTTGAGGCGCTGCTGCACGGGGTGAAGACGGCTTTGGTGTCGTGGTTCCCGTCGGATGAGGCGCAGGCACTTCTGTTGGTATATCCTGCCATAGGTATTATTCTGGCTACGCTTTTCGTGAAATATATTGTCCGTGACGAGATTTCGGAGGGTGTCACACGTGTGCTCTATGCTATGGCACGTAAGGATTCTCGTATCGCAGGACATAACTGCTGGTCGTCTATTGTCGGCGGTGCTACAACCATCGGTTTTGGTGGTTCGGTAGGTCCTGAGGCACCTATTGTGTTGACGGGTGCAGCTATCGGCTCTAATGTCGGTAAGCTGGCACGTCTGAATTATAGGGAGCTGACCCTATTACTCTGTTGTGGTGCGGGTGCTGCTGTGGCGGCTATCTTTAAGGCTCCGATTACGGGAGTGGTATTCGTGCTGGAGATTCTGATGCTCGATATTACTTCGGCATCGGTCTTTCCGCTTATCCTTGCATCCGTTACGGCAACAACTACGGCGCTGATTTTTAGAGGTTTCGACCCTATCTTCGCAATCAATTTGAGCGCAGCGGATGTATTTGTAATTAAGCAGATTCCGCTCTATATTTTGCTTGGCGTCTGCTGTGGATTGATGTCATATTACTTCACGTCGGTGAACTCGAAGGTGGGTAAATATGTCAAAGGTATCGATTCGCAGTACAAGCGTTGGGCGTTTGCCGGTGTGTTGCTGGGTGTGCTGATTTTTATCTTCCCGCCGTTGTATGGCGAGGGATACCGCAGCCTTACAGCCTTTATGCACGGTAACGTGCAGGCTCTGTTCTCGAACTCTATGTTCTTCAAGTTTAGGACAATAGAGTGGGTAGCAATCGTATATGCAATATCTATTATGTTCTTCAAGGTGGTGGCTATGGCTACAACCAACGCATCGGGAGGTGTGGGAGGAACATTTGCTCCGTCGTTGTTCGTGGGTGCATATATGGGTGCTATTGTGGCGCTTATATGCAATACATTCTTCGATTGGAACGTATCGATTGTATCATTCTCGCTGGTAGGTATGGCGGGTGTGATGGCAGGTGTTATGAAGGCTCCGCTGACCTCAATCTTCCTTATCGCTGAGCTGTCGAACGGTTACGGTCTGTTCATTCCGCTGATGATTGTGGCCGCTATATCGTTTGCCGTAGATTATACTCTGGATCGTGACTCTATCTATACCAAGCAGTTGCGTATGCGAGGCGAGTTGCTAACACACGATAAGGACCAGTCGGCATTTGTCTTTATGAGCCTTGACGAGTTGATGGAGACCGACTTTATCCGCATCAAGGAGAATATGACTTTGGGTGATATAGTCCACATTATCTCGTCGGCACGCCGTAATATCTTCCCCGTTATTGATAACTTCGGACATCTGCTGGGTGTCGTTCAGTTGGATGATTTGCGAGAGGATATGTTCAAGCAGGATAAGTGGGGACGCTCAATCACCTATTATATGATTCAGCCGCCATACAAGATTCTTGAGCACGAGATGGTGCAGAGCGTGTTGCCTCGCTTTGAGGAGAATCATACGTGGATGTTGCCCGTTGTGGATAAGAATAATAAGTACTTGGGCTTTATCTCTAAGTCACGAATCCTGAACGCCTACCGTGAGGCGCTGGTGAAGATTTCACAATAAACTAAATAGTATGAAGAACGTTGTATTCGATTTTGGAGGAGTGTTGGTTGATTGGAATCCTCATCACCTCTATGATAAATATTTTGGTAGCGTAGAGAAGGCTACGTGGTTTCTGGAGAATATCTGCCTCTACTCGTGGAACTTGCAGATGGATAAGGGTAAGCCATTTGCCGAGGGTATTGCCGAGTTGCAGGCCCAGTATCCCGAGTGGGAGGAGGCTATCGGTATCTACCACTCTCGCTGGATTGAGATGATGGGTGGCGAAGTTGAGGGTACGGCTGATGTGTTGCGTCGCCTGAAGGCTGCAGGATATAAGGTCTATGGTCTTTCAAACTGGTCGATGGAGACCTTCCCGTTGGTTAGAGATGAGTATCCTATCTTCAAGGAGTTGGAGGGTCGTGTAGTCTCTGGCGAGGAGTTTATGATTAAGCCCGAGCCTGAGATATATCACTGCTTGTTCGAGCGTTACTCTCTGGAGCCTTCCGAGTCGGTCTTTATTGACGATAACGCCGATAACGTGGAGGGTGCTCGCCGTGTTGGTATGCACGCTATACAATTTAAGAATGCTCAGCAGTTGGAGCAGGAGCTTAAAGAGAAATATGGTTTAGAGTTTTAATAGAAAAGGGAGTCAAGCGACTCCCTTTTTTTGTTAGAATATATCCTTAATCTGTATTATCAAATCACGTCCGATGTAATACATCATCATTCCCGTTACGACGAGCTTTAGTCCCGTTCCTACGATAAACGAAATGAGCGAGCCAAATCCAACCTTAATAGCCTCATCGAGTGTGCGTTTCTGGTTGAACATCTCGCCTGCGATTGCACCTAAGAATGGTCCGAAGATGATGCCCACGGGACCCATAAATAGACCTACGAAAACGCCTATCGTAGCACCCGTAATGCCTGCCTTTGAGCCGCCGAACATCTTGCTAAAGTAGCCAGGGAGGATGTAGTCGAGGATGCTGACGATAACCATTATCGCTCCCCACATCCATAACATACCCTGCGTGATTGAAGAGCCATCGGTAAGGTAGGCACATATCATTCCGACGAACGATATTGTAACACCAGGCAGTACGGGTACTACCGAGCCTATGATACCAATGATGCCACACAGCAGGGCGGTTATAATCAGTAGAGTCTCCATTTCGTTGCTGGCAATTCTACGTTTCTGGCATTAGTTGTGCCGAAAAGGCTACTTTACAAGGTGGTTTGTCGCAGAGTCGGGGAAGATTACCGAGGGCTTGAAGCTCTTAGCCTCCTCGAAATCCATCAATGCGTATGATACGATGATAACCAAGTCACCAACAGCCACCTTACGTGCCGCAGCACCATTAAGACAGATAGCTCCACTGCCACGCTCGCCCTTGATGATATATGTCTCAAGGCGCTCGCCGTTGTCAATGTCGAGGACCTGAACCTTCTCGCCCTCAATCATATTTGCGGCATCCATCAAATCCTCATCGATGGTGATGCTACCTACGTAGTTCAAATTGGCCTGTGTAACCTTTACACGGTGAATCTTTGACTTCAATACTTCAATCATCATAGCCCTATTTGATTTTTACGTTATCAATCAATCTAATCTCTCCAGCCTGCACAGCGATGCAACCCTGCACGTGCTCGCTCTCGTCCCACGACGATACCTGCTGCATAGAGAGTGAATCTACTGCCTGGAAATAAATAACCTTAAGCAACTCGTTTGCCTCTACCTGCTCTGTAACCCACGCTGTTAGCTCGGCGGGAGAGAACTCTGTCGACTTTGCTGCACACTGCGAGATAACCTCATATATGTGAGGTGCTGCGGCACGATGGGCAGGCGTAAGGAGTGTATTGCGTGACGAAAGTGCTAAACCATCCGCATCACGGATGATGGGGCACTCGACAATCTCAACGCCCATATTGAGCTGCTTAATCATCGCCTTGATTACGGCAATCTGCTGAAAATCCTTCTCGCCGAAGTATGCCTTTGCGGGCTCTACAATCTGGAACAAGCGGCTCACCACCTGTGCCACACCGTTGAAGTGACCAGGACGTGTTGCACCCTCCATAACCTTATCTATCTGACCGAAGTCAAATTGGCGTGTGTCGGGCTCGGGATATATCTCCTCGACCGTAGGCATAAGAACATAATCTGCTCCCGCCGCCTCTAAGATAGCGGCATCTGCCTCGGGTGTACGAGGGTAGTTACGCAGGTCGTTCTTGTCGTTGAACTGCGTAGGATTTACAAATACACTTACCACTACTGTGGCGCACTCACGACGTGCCTTCTCAACCAATGAGCGGTGACCGGCGTGCAAAGCACCCATCGTGGGCACAAAGCCGATACCTGCGGGGTCGAGTGTTGACAACTCTTTTTTGAGGTCGCTTACTTTACTGAAAGTCTTCATTCGTTCGGTAATTAAACTGCGCAAAGTTATATAATAATATCGGAATTAAAAATCTAAAATCACTATAAATATATCTTAAAATAAAAAAAGTCCCCAGGTGAAGGGGACTTTTTTATTATTAATATACCTAATTTCTAATTCAAAGAGGGCAGGAACGACCACTCCTTAGAGTAGTGGAGCATCTGCTCAACGTAGTCGGTCTTATATACGAGTTTGACATCTACAATCTTGCCATCCTTCTCTACAAGCTCGTAGTCGGGATTCACGAAACCGCTATATGGCTCAATGCCCAATTTGCCGTAGCGCTCCAAAACCTCCTTGTGAAGGTCGTAGTCAATCTTCACAGCGTAATCCTCTACGAGCTTACGACCAGCCTCGTAATCACCCGTTGACTTAATGCGCTGTACCTCGTAGAGCAACTCGCCAAAGAGCTTGCGCAGAGCATCAAAGTCATTAATCACGATGTATGACTTGCCATCCTGCTTAACCCACTCGATAACGTTATCCTTCTTACCCTTCTCGTAGCACCACTCAGCGATAAGCTTACGGTTGCGCATATGTGACTCCTCTACGTTCTTGCCCAGCTCGATACGAGAGAACTGAGTCATCATACCATTCATAATATAGTCTGCATACTGCGCCTTAGCCAACTCGAGCGAGGGGATAAGACCAATCTCAACCATCTTAGGATCGCCCAGGTAGTACAAGCCAAAAAGGTCGGCACGAGCCTCCTCAAGAGTCGATGTGTAGCTCTTGAGCTCGCCACCCTTCACGCCCTCAGCCAACTGACCAGAGCCGTGACCCAAGCACTCGTGCAGGTCGGTGTGGAGGTCATCTGCCAACTTACCATACTCCTTGATGCGAGCACGGTCCTCCTCACGCAACATAAACTCCTCATTGAAGCCGTTGCCCTGTGCAGCCTTGTCGTATGCGTATGTGATGTTGTCGATTGTTACAGACTTTGAGCCATACTCCTTGCGAATCCAGTCAGCGTTGGGAAGGTTGATGCCGATAGGAGTTGCGGGGTAGCAGTCGCCACCGAGCATAGCGACGGTGATAACCTTTGCCGATACGCCCTTAACCTCCTTCTTGCGGAATTTGGGGTTGATGGGTGCGTTATCCTCAAACCACTGAGCGTTGGCAGAGAGAATCTGCGTACGACGGCACGCTGTGCTATCCATAAAGTTTACAGTACCCTCCCACGATGCCTT